>CAJQNQ010000322.1 GCA_905479725.1 uncultured Paracoccaceae bacterium
CGCAGCCGTTCATAGGCACGGATGACGGCCATGCCGGTGAATTCGTCCAGCACTTCGGGATTGTCCTGGAACACGACATCCATCAGACCCTGCAAATCCGGCGAACTCCACCACCCGTCCAGATAGGCGTCGCAAAAACCCAGATCCCCTTCGCGGATCAGGCGGGCAAAGCTGTCGGGGTTGTGGATACGCACTTCGGCCGATGGTCCGGGGTTTTCGCCCTGCGCGCGAAAGCGGCGCCCATCCGGCAACACGATATCGAGCCGCCCGAAACTGATTTTCTGCAGCTGCGCATAGGCCGGCTTGAAATAGCGCGGCAAGTCTGTCTGTCCGTCGGCGCTGGTCAATGGGTCCAAGACCATACCCTCCCTGTCGTCACATATTCGTGTTGTCTTATCATTTTGCAAAACTCTAGCGGCGCTTGGTCAGGGCGCAATCCGATTTTTCATGGTCTTCAATGCCGCCAAAGCCCGCTCGCGCCCGGCCTTCCGGTCGATCAGCGGCGCCGGGTAAGCGGCATCGGGCGACAGACACCAGGCACGGGGCACGGCATCGAAATAAGCCTGTGCCTCGGCGGGTGGGTCGGCTTGGCCCTCGGCGATGAACATAGTCCGATAAGCACCTGTTTCATCGAATTTTTCAGCTTGTGTCGCCGGGTTGAAGATGCGGAAATACGGGGCCGCGTCCGGGCCGCATCCCGCGACCCATTGCCAGCCCATCGCGTTCGAGGCCGGATCCCAGTCGGTCAGGCAGTCGGCAAACCAGTCCAACCCGATTTTCCAGTGCGTTAACAAATGCTTGGTCAGATAACTTGCGACAATCATGCGGCTGCGGTTATGCATCACCCCGGTGACATACATCTGCCGCAGCCCGGCATCGACCATGGGCTCCCCGGTGCGCGCGCGCCGCCAGGTTTCCGCAACGTCACCATCGCCGCGCCAGGGAAAGGCGGCCCATTCCGGGCGCCAGGCTTCGGTCAGTATCCGCGGCGAATGATAGGCCAGATGCTGCGCGAAATCGCGCCAGACAAGCTCCTTGCGAAAATGCTCGACGCCGCCATGGCCGGGCTGCGCAGCCTCGATTGCCCGGGCCGCATGCCAGATCCGGCGCGGGCCGATTTCACCATAGGTCAGGTTTTCCGACAGGCCCGAGGCCGCGTTCCTGGCGGGAAAATCACGGTCCGTGCGATAACGGTCGATGGGCCCGGCCAGAAAGCGGTCCAGCCGCGCCAGCGCCGCGTCCTCGCCCACCTGCGCATGAGGCGCCAGCACGGGCGCACCCCGGTTCATTGCCGCCCCCAGACGCCACCCGGCAAGGGATTCGGAGCGCGGCTGACCGGCGTGAAATGTCAGACGTTCGGGCGTCGCGAGTGGCGGCTCAACCCCGCGCGCCGATACCGCCCGCCAGAACGGCGAATACACCTTGAAAGCGCCGCCAGCGCCGGTTTCAACCTGCCAGGGTTCGACCAGGCAATGGCCGTGAAAACTTCGCACCTCGATCCCGTCCGCGCCAAGCGCCGTCTTGATGGCGGTGTCGCGGTTCCGCGCCTGCGGATCGTAAAGACGCCCCCACCAGACGGCGTCAGCCCCGGTTTGCGCGACCAGAGCACGCAGCACCGCCAGCGCCGGGCCACGGCGCAACACCAGGTGACCGCCGCGTTCCGCCAGTCGGCGCGTGAAGGCTTCGACAGCCTCGCCATAGCGCCAGCGTGCCGCCGCGCCGATGTCGGTGACGCTGCCATCGGCGATGAACACCGCTATCAGCGGTCGCCCGGTCGCGGCGGCGGCGGCCAGCATCGGGTTGTCGTCCAGCCGCAGGTCGCGGCGGAACCACAGGATCAAGGGTGTCATTCATACCTCATAGCACGCGGTCAAGCGCACCGATCAGCTGGTCGATTTCCGCCCGGCTGGTGTAGTGCACGAAACTCATACGCAGCACACCGTGGTTCGGATCAATCCCCTGGGCCGACAAGGCGCGATCGGCGTAGAACGCACCGCCCTCCGCCATGATGCCATGCACAGCCAGGGCCCGCGCCAGCGCCTCGCCGCCTTGCTCGGCCTGAACCGCAACGGTGGGCGCGCGCCGCGCGGCTTTGCGCGGGCCGATCAGGCGCAGCTCGTTGCGGCTGCCCAGATAGTCCAGCAAGGGTTGCAGCAGCGCCGTTTCATGCGCGCGCATCAGATCGTGCACCAACCCCGCGCGCGCCTTCGGGTCCAGCGCCGCGCCGCCATGATGCGCGGCCAGCACATCCACGTAATCGGCCATGCCCGCGCTGGCCGCCACCTGCGCGTGATCCGGTCCCGCCGGGGTAAAGCGTTTATACAGGCAATCGGCGTTGAAATAATGCCCCTGATTGGGCAGCGTCATGCCCAGATCGCGCCGAATGACCATGATCCCCTGGTGCGGACCATAGGTCTTGTAGGCGGAAAACAGGTAGATATCGGGCCCCAGCGCGCCGATATCGGCAAACCCGTGGGGCGCGAAGCTGACCCCGTCCACACAGACAAAAGCCCCGGCGTCATGCGCCATGCGGGTGATCTCGGCCACCGGATTGATTTCACCCACGACGTTGGAGCAATGCGGAAAGCACACCAGTTTCGCACCGGGCAACAGCGCCGCAAGCCGCTCCAGCGGCAGATGGCCGGTCACCGGATCGATCTGCCATTCGCGCAGTTCGATCCCGGCCTCGGCCAGGCGGCGCCAGGGGCCGGTATTGGCCTCGTGGTCCTGATTGGTGACGATGACCGCGTCGCCTGCGCGCAGATGCTGGCGAAACGCCTGCGCCAGAACATAGGTGTTCTGGGTGGTCGACGGACCAAACGACACCTCATCCGTGGCCACCCCCAGCATCAGCGCCAGGCGGCGGCGCGCCTCGTCCATTTCCTCGCCCGCGAGGCGAGACGCTTCATAAGGCGCGTAGGGTTGAACCTTGCGCTGATGATAATACCGAGAGAGCCGGTCGATCACTGGGCCGGCGGTATAGCTGCCGCCCGCATTCTCGAAAAACGCCTGCCCCTGAAGGCTGGATTCGGCGAAGGCGGGGAACTGGGAGCGGGTGAATTCAACGTCAAGTTTCATGCGAGTCTCCTGGCTTCGGGCGACCCTATGCGGGCAAATCCCCGCCGACCAGTGCCTCTGTTTTGTTGACAGGATTTCCACTGTCTGACATTCTTTTCGGACGCATAATAAAACGCTGGAAAAGCAGCAGGTTGACGGCATGGGCACAAAACAACCCCCCAACGGGCGGGCGGGTGATCGCGTCAGCGCGATTGCGTCGGTTCTCCAAGACAACATCCTGAGCGGGCATTACGCGCCAGGCGACAGGCTGCCATCCGAGGCGGACCTGTGCGCGCATTTCGATGTCTCGCGGCCCACAATACGGGAATCCCTGGGCCGCCTGACCGCGCGCGGGTTGATCGTGGCGCGGCGCGGCGCGGGCGGCGGGGCCTTTGTGACACAACCGACGGTCGATCAGGCGAGCGAACAGATTTCGACCCTGATCGCCCTGGCGACGCGACTGGAGGGCAACGCGCATCGCCCATTGCTGACCGAAACGCGCATCCAGGTGCAGATGGGCTGCGCCGAACTGGCGGTGCTCAGGCAAGCCGATATCGGCGACATGCGCACCGAGATCGACCTGCAATCCGAGTTTTCGATCGGCGACGCCGAATTCGTGGCCTCGGTCCGGCGGATGCATCTGGCTCTGGCCGCCGCTTGCGGCAACCCGTCGATGGCGATGCTGGCGCAGGGGTTGATCGAGGCCGAATTCGCCATCACCGAGACCGACGGCTATCCAACCCGGGTGCGGGCGCGTTTCCTGTCGTATCATGTGCGCGTGGCCAATGGCATCGCCGCCGGGCGAATCGAGGACATGCGCGCCGCGTTCACCGAATTGTGGGGGTTTGAACAAAACCGCCATTCCGAGGCGGATGAGGACGGCAACGCACAGATCGAGCGCCCGCCGCGCATGCGCGATCTGCGGCTGCCGCCGATTCAGCGCCTGTCTCCGCGCGACACTGCCGACGACAGCGCGGAGTGACTGGCCGTCGGCGGGCATTGATCCAGACGGCGCTGCCGGATGGCGGGGTGAAACCCCGCCCTACCCGTTTTGGCGAATGCCTGTGCGACGCCCCTTGAGCCCGCGCCGGTGGACCCCTATATTGAACATGTTCCGGGCAACCGGGGCTATGGACATAAACGCGCTCGTCATAAGCGGATCGGACCCGGGGGCGGTACCCGGCGGCTCCACCAAACACCCGTCATCGGCGGCGATTGGGGCCGAAACAGGATCGACGAACGTCTAAAGGGGTTAGCTTTGTCTCGGCGGGGTACCACCGTTATCGGTCCGATTTGTACAGTTGCCAATGACAACCGTGCTCCGGTGGCCGTCGCTGCGTAAGCAGTGACCTAAACCGAAACTCAAGCCCTTGCGCTTAGCCGCGTAAGGCGGGGTTCGCAGGCACCTGGCAACAGAAGCCTGCACTTTCCTTCCCGACAGCATCCTGAGGACCTGGCGCGGTTCGTTGTGATGGCGCCGCTGTCCTGTGCGCCGGGGCATTGACGCCCTCGCGCATCACGGGTTCGTGATCTCGGACCGAAGGCCGCCATGTCAGGGTGGGGCATGCGACCGAGACATCTGATCCTGGGCCTGTTCGCCAGCATTCTATCCGCCGCCGGCGCGCAGGCTTGCAGCGTTGCGCTGGTGCTGGCGATGGATGTGTCCGGATCGGTCGATGCCTATGAATACGACTTGCAGACGCAGGGCGTGGCGCGGGCACTGAGCGAGCCTGCGGTGGCGGATGCGCTGCTATCGGGCCGCGCGGCATTGGCGCTGGTGCAATGGTCTGGCTCCAGCGAGCAGGCCGTATCCGTCCCCTGGACGCGCATCGCGGAACCCGCCGATATCCGCGCCCTGGCGCTGCGGATCGGCACCATGGCGCGTGCCTTCGCCGGGGGCAACACGGCGGTCGGCGAGGCCATCCAGATCTCGGCCGCGCTGTTCGACCAGGTCCCCGACTGTGCGCGCTGGGTGATCGACGTGTCCGGCGATGGCGACGAGAACGAGGGGTTCAGCGTCGGCGCCGAACGCCGCGCGGCCTGGGCGCGCGCGATCACCATCAACGGCCTGGCGATCGAGGGCGCGGCGACCGGCACCGCGATCACCAATTTCTATCGCCGCTGGGTTGTCACGCCGGGCGGGTTTGTCATTACCGCCCAGCAACACACCGATTTCGCCCGCGCGATCCGCATCAAGCTGCTGCGCGAGCTGATCCCGCCGATGGCGCGGCGTCGCGACCGCGACGCCCCGCCTTCCGCGCAGGTGGCACAACTGGCGTGGTGGCCCCAACTTTCTGCATCTGCACGGGCGCTGCGGTCTTTTCATCCACGTCCAAACCCCTATGCTGGCAATGACCACATGTGATCGCACGAGGGGCCGGCATGGACCGCGGAATTGACTACGGAAACCTGATGCACAGCGCGATGCGCGGTCTCATCCGCGAGGTCATGGACCAGATCGCCGCAAACGGCCTGCCCGGCGCGCATCATTTCTTCATCACGCTGAACACCCGGCACCCGGACGTGCAGATGGCCGACTGGCTGCGCGAACGCTACCCCGACGAGATCACCATCGTCGTCCAGCACTGGTTCGAAAACCTGGAGGTCGGCGATGACGGGTTTGCCATCACGCTGAATTTCGGCAACCAGCCCGAGCCGCTTTTCGTGCCCTTCGATGCGATTTCGACTTTCGTGGATCCGTCGGTGGAATTCGGCCTGAAGTTCGAATCCCACCTGGATGAGGACGAGGACGCTGACGACGCGGACGACGAGGAGGCGCCGATGGCGCATGTCGAGGAGCCGATCGATCCGCCCAAGGCGGGTGAAGTGGTGTCTCTGGATCAGTTTCGAAAGTAGCGCCCGGCGGTGCTTTTGGCACGCGTTGAAAGTTGAGTATTTGAGGCAAGATGAAGTCGGCAGGCTTGTTTGGGACTGGGTCCGGGGTTGTTTCGAGACTGTCGCGCGCCCAACTTGAGCCCATGACCCCCAGGCAGGACCATCCAGAATGAGCAAGTCTTTGGCGCGTGTCAAACGGGCGATCGAGGAATGCGGCTTGCAGGCCGAAGTGATGAACCCGGGCCCCAGCCGAACGGCGGAAGCGGCGGCGCAGGCCTGTGGCTGTGCACTGGATCAGATCGCCAAATCGCTGATCTTTCAGGGCCGGAGCGGCGCGATCTATCTGTTCGTGACCGCGGGCGGCAACCGGCTGGATCTGACGCGGGCGGCCGTGCTGGCGGGTGAGCCGCTGGAGCGCGCGGACGCTGCGACCGTGCGGGCGCGCACCGGGTTTGCCATTGGCGGCGTGGCGCCGATCGGTCATCTGAGCGCGCCGACGATCTTCGCCGACCCGCGCCTGACGGATTTCGACATGGTGTATGCCGCGGCTGGCACGCCCGACCATGTCTTTGCGGTGGAGCCGAAGGCGCTGATCGAGGCTTGCGGCGCGCGGCTGGCGGCGTTCACGCGATGAGCCTGCCCCATCCACAGGACGATCCCGCCTTTTATGACCATCTCATCGCCAAGCGGTTTCTGGCCTGGTGCATCGACCTAATCGTCACGCTGGTGCTTGTCCTGATCCCGTTGATCCTGAGCGCCTTCCTGCTGGTCCTGGTCTTTCCGGTGCTGTGGAGCGCGGTTGCCGTGGCCTATCGCACGGTGATGCTGGCGCGATACGGGGCGACGCTGGGGATGATGGTGGCCGCAATCCGGTTGCGGCATCTGGATGCCAGGCGCCCGGACGCCATGACCTGCCTGTGGCATTCGGTGATCTATTCGGCCAGCATGGTCTTTGTCCTGCCGCAGATCGGGTCGGTCGCGCTGATGCTGACGACGCCCTACAAGCAGGGTCTGAATGACTGGATTCTGAGCACCACGATGGTCAATCGCTTTCACGAGCGATGAAGCCGGGCCATGGCCACCGACTGACCCCTTGGCGGCGGGCCGATGGATTGTTACCTTGTTGCCATTGATGGGGTTTTGACCCGCCACGCACTGGGATGGCCCGCCATTCCGCACTGAAAGGACAGGCGCCGGACATGCGCCATTCGCTGCCCATAGCGCCGCAATTCTATGTGACGGCCCCCCAGCCCTGCCCGTATCTGCCCGGGCAGAGCGAGCGCAAGCTGTTCACCGCCCTGTCCGGGGATTCCGCCAAGGCGCTGAACGACACCCTGTCCAAGCAGGGCTTCCGGCGATCCCAGAACGTGCTTTATCGCCCGGCCTGTTCGGAATGCGCGTCCTGCCTGTCGGCACGTATCCGGGTTGCGGATTTCGAGCCCTCGCGTAGCCAGCGCCGCAACTTGAGACGCAACAACGCGCTGGAGCGCGAGGCCACAAGCCCCTGGGCCACGGATGAGCAGTTCAGCCTGTTTCGCCGGTATCTGGACAGCCGCCACGCCGATGGCGGCATGGCGGATATGGATATCTTCGAATTTGCCGCGATGATCGAGGAAACGCCGGTGCGCAGCCGGGTGATCGAATATTCCGAACGCCCCGGGACCCAGAGCGCCGCGAAGCCCGTGCGCGGCTCAGGGCGAAAACTGGCTGCCGTGTGCCTGACCGACGTGCTGGACGACGGGTTGAGCCTGGTCTATTCCTTCTATGACCCCGACCTGGAAAAGGACGGGCTGGGCACCTACATGATCCTCGATCACGTGGCGCTCGCGCGACAGGTTGGCCTGCCCTATGTGTATCTGGGGTATTGGGTGCCGGGAAGCTCCAAGATGGCCTACAAGGCGCGGTTCTCGGCGCTTGAGGTCTTTTTCAATGGCGAATGGCGCGACGTCGATGACCTGCGCGACCACACCAGTGCGCTGCACCCGCTATCCGTGCGCCCGATCACCGAACAGGTCGCGGCGATCACGCTTCCCCCTGAGCCTGGCCGGACGCTACCGGACTCCGACCCCTGAATCCCGTCCGGGCAATTCGCGACAGAAAGTTGCGGAGGAATGCATATCTGCGACACATTTTCGAAAAGTGCTGTTGACGCTGCCGTGCAGCACTCGTAATGTCCGGCGCAATACGAAGGGATCAGCGGATGCCCGCAGTACTTGTCAGTTCAAGGGGGATGACCGGAACGGCCTGAGCCGAAGCCGAAAGCCCCCCGATACCCCCCTCGCCGGGGGTTTTTTAATGCCGAAAGAGCCGGCCCCGGACGACGGCTGGCGCCAGGAAAAGGTGGAGAAGATCATGTCCCAGCAGATGACCGGAGCACGGATGGTGGTGCAGGCGCTCAAGGACCAGGGTGTCGAGGTCGTGTTCGGGTATCCAGGCGGCGCCGTCCTGCCGATCTATGACGAGCTGTTCCAGCAAAACGAGATCAAGCACATCCTGGTGCGCCACGAACAGGGCGCGACGCATATGGCCGAAGGCTATGCCCGGTCTACCGGAAAGCCGGGCGTGGTTCTGGTGACATCGGGACCCGGCGCCACCAACGCCGTGACCGGGATCACCGACGCGCTGATGGATTCGATCCCGATTGTCGTGCTGTCGGGCCAGGTGCCGACCTTCATGATCGGCAATGACGCGTTTCAGGAAGCCGATACCGTGGGCATCACCCGCCCCTGCACCAAGCATAACTGGCTGGTGAAGGAGACCGACAAGCTGGCGGGCACCATCCATGAGGCGTTTCA
>CAJQNQ010000323.1 GCA_905479725.1 uncultured Paracoccaceae bacterium
CGGGACCAGATCGAGGCCTTGGCGGCCCGCGCCGGGTGACGGGGGGCGGGCCTTGGGGCCATCGAGGCCCCGCGGCCCGCCGGGGGTTTCGCACCCCCGCCGGGGCTTCGCCCCGCCCCCGCGGGATATTTCAGGCACAAAGATGAGGAGGCGGCGGGAGTTAACCGGCCGCCTCCTTGCGTTTGCGGGTGGGGGTGGACTGGCGTCAGCGGCCCCGGATGCGCGGGTCGAGCGCGTCGCGCAGCCCGTCGCCGATATAGTTCACGCTGAGAACGGTCAGCGAGATGAACACGCCCGGCAGCATTGAGCGCGACGGGTAGCGTTGCAGGTAGTCCACGCCGTCGGCCACCAGTCGGCCCCAGGTAGGGAAATCGGGCGGAAAGCCCATGCCGAGGAAAGACAGTGCGCTTTCGGTGATGATCGCGGTGGCCAGCATCAGCGTGGCCGAGACCATGACCGGCGACAGCACATTGGGCAGGATGTGGCGCATGATGAGCCGCCGGGGTGGCGTGCCGATCGAACGGGCAGCCAGCACGTATTCGCGTTCCTTCAGCGCCAGCACATCGCCGCGCACAACCCGCGCGGTGCGCATCCACGAGGTGATGGCGATGGCGGTGACGATCAACAGGAAGATCCCCAGCTCGACCCCGAAGACCGCCGACAGCGGCTGGCGAAACAGCATCGACATGACAAGCAGCAGCGGCAACAGGGGCAGGGCCAGGAACAGATCGGTCAGGCGCATCAGCAACCCGTCGACGCGGCGGAAATACCCCGCCAGCACGCCGATCAGCGAGCCCAGGAACACCGACAGGATCATCGCCACGATGCCCACGGCGAGCGACACCTGCCCGCCTTTCATCATCCGCGCGAAGATGTCGCGGCCCAGCTGGTCGGTGCCCATGGGATGCGCCAGGCTCATGCCCTGGTTGCGTGCCCTGATGTCGATATAGGTGGCGCTGTAGGGCCACAGATAAGGCCCGACGAAGCAGAACACCAGAATCGCAAGGAACACGACCATGCCGACCAGCGCGCCGCGATGGGTCTTGAACTGGTCCCAGACATCCCACCACTGATTGCGGGGCGGGCGGATGGTGCTGACGTCAGTCATAGCGGATCCTCGGGTCCAGAACAGCATAGAGAATGTCGGCGATCAGGTTGAAGCCGACGATCAGGATGGCGAACACCATGGACAGGGTCAGAACCATGGGAAAATCCGATGCGTAGATGGCGATGATCAGCAATTGCCCCAGCCCGTTGACCCGGAATATCTGCTCGGTGATGATTGCGCCGGTGAAGATGGTGGGAATGCCCAGGGCGATCACCGTGACCACCGGGATCATCGAATTGCGCAGCACATGCACCAGCACGACGACCTTTTCCGACATGCCCTTGGCGCGGGCCGTGCGCACGTAATCCTGGGTGAAATTGTCCAGCATCGCGGCGCGCATGAAGCGGTTGATCTGCGCCGCGTTATACAGGGTCAGCACGAAAACCGGCATCGCCATCTGGCGCAATTGCAGGCCGAAATCCTGCAAGCTGTCGACCACCAGCGTGGTGTCATAGATGATCGGAAACCAGCCCAGCCAGATCGAGAAGACCAGCATCAGGAGCGGCCCGGTGAAGAAGGTGGGCAACGAAAAGCCGACCATCGACACGAAGGCGCCCAGCTGATCGACCCAGCTGTATTGCCGATAGGCCGAATAGACCCCCAGCGGCACGGCCACCAGAATGCCGAAGATATAGGACAGGCCGACCACCCACAGGGTTTGCGGCAGGCGCTGCGCGACGATATCGGCTACCGGTGAACGGGTCTGGAACGAGATGATCCGCTGGCCTTCGACCGCCAGGCTTTCGATGCCGGTCATGTTGGCCAGCACGTAGCTGGGCTCCACGATCGAGAACATGTAGAGCCATTTGTAAAACCGGATATACCAGGCCTCGCCCAGGCCCAGGGCGAGGCGCATCTGTTCGCGGACCTCGGGCGGAATGGTCAGTGGCATGTCGGCCATCGGGTCGCCGGGGGACAGTTCCAGCAACAGAAAAATGGCCAGAGCGATGAACAAAAGCGTCGGGATCGCCAGCAGCAATCGTCTCAGCGTGTAGGTGAACATGGAGAAGGCGCCTTTGTTCAGCGTTCTGTCGGGCAAGATGGCCCGCCCCGTGCGACGGGGCGGGCCTGGGTGTCAGGGGATCACTGGACGCGGCGCCAGTCGGCGATGTTCCAAAGGCCCGAATCCCAGGTGTTCAGAAGCACACCGGCCAGCGAATTGGCGCGGGCATCGACGCGGCCACGGTGGACCAGCGGGATGACGACGTAGTTCTGGATCAGGATGTCGTTCAGTTCCCGGGCGATGCGGGCACGTTCCGAAATGCTGGCCGTCTGGGTCAGCTCGGCGTGCAACGCATCATAGGCCGGGTCGCAGAAGCGGTTGATGTTCTCACCCTGCCACTGCGTGTCCGGTCGCGGCTCCAGCCCACAGCGATAGGCGCCCAGATACTGCTGGGGGTCCGTCCCGGTGAACAGGTTGGCATACATTTCCACGTCCGCGTAGAACTTCTGGAACGTGTCGGGCGAACCCGGGTCGCCGCCGAAGAACACCGACGCGTTGATGTTGCGCAGGTTGGCCTGGACACCGATCTCGCGCCACCACTGCTGGATCAGCGCCTGGAAGTCCTGACGAACGGCGTTGGTCGAGGTCTGGTAGTCGATGACCAGACGGCGGCCATCGCCATTCACGCGGATGCCATCACCGCCAACGGTCCAGCCGGCTGCGTCCAGCAGCGCGCGGGCGCCGTCCAGATCCTGCACGCGGCAGCTTTCATTGGCGTCCGAAGCAAAGGCCTGCGGCGCCGGGACCAGGTTACAGGTGACCTGACCGGCCGCGCCGTAGCCGATTTCCACCAGCAATTCGCGGTCGATGGCCATGCTCAACGCCTGACGCACACGAATGTCCGAGAAGAACGGGTGCGGCGCTTCCCGGGTCGAGCGCGTTTCCGGCGGCAGATCCGGGGACGGGTCGGTCATGTTGATCTCGATCCGTTCGACCAGCGTGCCGAAGGCCGAAATCGGAACGCCGGCACCGCCCTGGGCCATCTCGGCGATGACATCGGGGGCCAGTTGCAGGTTCCAGGCGTAGTCCATCTCGCCGGTTTCCATGACCGCACGACCGGCCGAGGCCGCATCGCCGCCGCCCTTGAAGGTCAGGGTCTGGAAGTGGGGCAGCATCGGATCCCGGTAGTTCTGGTTCGCTTCGAACTGGATCACGTCATTGGGACGGAAATCCACCACGGTGAACGGGCCGGTGCCGATCGGATAGAAGTTCGCGTCGGTGCATTCCGGGGCGCGTGTGCCGGTGCATTCCGCAAACTGGGCCTGCTGGATGATCGGCGAGGCCATCGACACGAACGGGCCATAGGGCACCGGGGTGGGCGCGTCGAACTGCACTGTCACCGTGCGATCGTCAACGATATCAACGCTTTGGACGCCGTTGAACACGCGAAGCTGGGCGCAGCCGCCTTCCGGGTCCATGCAGTATTGCGCCGTGAAGGCCACGTCAGCCGAGGTCACGGGCGTGCCATCCGACCACAGCAGGCCCTCTTGCAGCGTCCAGGTGATCGAGGTCAGATCCTGAGACACGCCGCCGTTTTCGACGGTCGGGATGGACTCGGCCAGCCACGGAACCAGCTCGCCGACTTCGTTGTAGCGCGCCAGCGGTTCCAGCACGATGTTCGAGCTTTCCACGTCCTTGGTGCCGCCCGAAAGATAGGGGTTCAGGATCGACGGCGCTTGCCAGTAGATGATGTTCAGCTGGCCGCTGGACCCGCGCTGCGCGGCTGCCGTCATCGGCATCAGCGCAAGCGCGATCACAGCCCCTAGAAGGGCAAATTTGGTTCTCATGCTTCCTCTCCTTGTTGGTTTTCGGTTTGATTGTGCTCTTGGCCCGTGCCGCCGGTTGGTCCGGCGATCTGTTGTTGATCGATCAGGTGGCAGGCGGCGAAATGCCCAGGCGCGACCTCCTGCGTTTCGGGGGGGATTTCGCGGCAGATCGGCATGACCTTGGGGCAGCGCGTGCAGAAGTTGCATCCCTTTGGCGGGTTCGACGGTGACGGCACATCGCCTTGCAGCACGATGCGGTCCTTGCGCACCTCGGCCGACGGGTCCGGCTCGGGCACGGCGGACAGCAGCGCCTCGGTATAGGGGTGCATCGGATTGTCATAAAGCGCCTGCACCGGCGCCAGCTCGACGATCACCCCCAGATACATCACCGCGACCCGGTCGGCGATGTGCCGGACCATCGACAGATCATGGCTGATGAACATGTAGGTCAGGCCGAACTGCTGTTGCAGGTCTTCCAGCAGGTTGACCACCTGCGCCTGAATGGACACGTCCAGTGCCGCGATCGGTTCGTCACAGACGATGAACTTGGGGTTCAGGGCCAGCGCGCGGGCAATGCCGATCCGCTGACGCTGGCCGCCGGAAAACGCGTGCGGATACCGGTTGGCGAAGTCGCGGTTCAAGCCGACCGCATCCATCAATTCATAGATGCGTTCCAGCTTCTTCCTGCGGTCCCAGTTGGTGTGTTCGTCCAGCGGCTCGCCGATGATTCCGGCCACCGTCATGCGCGGGTTCAGGCTGGCCTGCGGGTCCTGGAACACCATCTGCATGGTTGGCCGCTTCTTGCGCAGGGCCTCGCCCGAGAGTTTGGAAATATCCTGCCCGTCGATGGTGATGGAGCCCTCGGTCGCCTCGTACAGCCGCAGGACAGCGCGCCCGCAGGTGGATTTGCCGCAACCCGATTCCCCAACGATGCCAAGCGTTTCGCCCTCGAATATGTCAAACGACACGCCATCCACCGCCTTCACCGCGCCGACCTGGCGGCGCAGCAGTCCGCCATGGATGGGGAAGTGCAGCTTCAGATCCTTGACCTCGACCAGTTTGCGCGCGCCGCTCATCGTGTGGCCTCGCGGTGGTCCCAGTGGCACGCCACGTCATGTCCTTCGCCAATTGGCCGCCGCTGCGGGTTTTCCTGCGCACACCGGTCGAAGGCGTGGGCGCATCGGTCCCGGAACGGGCACGAAGTCGGCTGGCGGCCCAACATCGGCGGCTGTCCTTCGATCACCCGCAGCTTTTCGTCGCGTGTGCCGTGTAGCTTCGGCATCGTCTTCAACAGGGCGCGGGTGTAGGGGTGCGCCGGGTCGGCAAACAGATCGCGCACCGGCCCCTGTTCGACAACCTGCCCGCCATACATCACCATCACCCGGTCGGCGATACCGGCGATCACGCCCAGATCATGGGTGATCCAGATGATCGCCATGCCCAGCTTCTGGCGCAGGTCCTTGACCAGTTCCAGGATCTGCGCCTGGATCGTCACGTCCAGCGCCGTCGTCGGCTCGTCGGCGATCAGCAACTTGGGGTTGCAGGCCAGCGCGATGGCGATCATCACGCGCTGGCGCATGCCGCCGGAAAACTGGTGGGGGAAGTCTTTCAGCCTGCGCCGCGCATCGGGGATGCCAACGATTTCAAGAAGTTCTACCGCCCGGTCGCGGGCCTGAGCCTTGCTCATGCCCATGTGTTCGCGCAGCGGTTCCATGATCTGGAAGCCAACGGTAAACACCGGATTGAGCGAGGTCATCGGATCCTGAAAGACAAAGCCGACGTCACCGCCGCGCACCTTGCGCATGGTCTCGGCGTCGATCTTCAACAGGTCCTTGTCGCCCAGCATCACGGTGCCCTCGCGCACCTCGGCCGGAGGCGAGGGCAGCAGGCCCAGCAAGGACATCATGGTCACCGATTTGCCCGAGCCGGACTCACCCACAACGCCCAGCAACTCGCCGGGTTTCAGATGAAAGCTGACCGAGTTTACAGCGTGAACCTCGCCCGAGCGGGTGCTGAAAACTGTCTTCAGGTTCCTGACATCAAGAACCGGCGTGGCCCCATCGGGCATGCACGTCTCCCCGTGTGTTTTGCTCCCGGTATTGTGAATTTTCCGGGTATTGACGATCAGACTGGCAACAATTTTGCGGTATCGCAAGAAAATTCGGGGGCGATTCCGGTGTCAATCCTGCAATATAATGCCAATAAGTGAAATAATGTGCATATTGCTCCTGTTATTTCCAAACGTTGGAAGTTCTTGGAATGTCAATTGACTGCGCGGCGGCCGGGGTTGACGTTGCGGCACTGGATGGCCAATGGTGTCGGGCGCATCGAGAGGATCAGCATGGCCAGTTCCACTTCACACGGTTTGACGGCGCGCGACATCCTTGATCGACTGATCGCCTTTCCGACCGTCAGCCGCGATACCAACCTGCCACTGGTGGATTGGGTTCAGGACTATCTGGCGTCCCAGGGAATCGACAGCCACCGCGTGCTGTCGCCCTGCGGGGAAAAGGCGCATCTGTATGCCCATGTCGGCCCGCTGATCGACGGTGCGGTGGTGTTGTCCGGTCATACCGATGTCGTGCCGGTGGACGGGCAGGCCTGGACCCGGGATCCCTGGACCTTGGTCGAGGAAGAGGGCAAGCTATACGGGCGCGGCACCTGTGACATGAAGGGTTTTGACGCGCTGGCCATTGCGGCGATGGTCAAGGCCGGCAAGGCGCCGCTGAAACGCCCGCTGCAACTGGCGCTGTCCTATGACGAGGAGGTCGGCTGCATGGCCGTCGCCGATCTGGTGGAGGCGATGATCGCCTCGGACCTGCCGCGCGGCGATTCCGTGATCGTGGGTGAGCCGTCCATGATGAAGGTGGTGACCGGCCACAAGGGCGGCGTGGGAATTGCGATGCATTTCCGGGGCTTCGAGGTGCATTCCTCGCTGGCGCCCTACGGGGTCAGCGCGATCATGGAAGGCGCGCGGTTGATCCAATGGGCCAACGAGATGAACGAGGCCAACGCGGCGGCTACGCCGTCGGACCTGGCGGCGCCCTTCGATCCGCCCTATTCGACCCTGCATGTCGGCGTGATTTCCGGCGGGACGGCCCACAACATCACCGCCAGGGATTGCGAGTTCCTGATGTCCACCCGCGCGGTGCCCGGCGACACCGGCTGGGGCGACAGGATCATCGCCAAGGCGCGCGAGATCGAAGCCGGGATGAAAGCCGTCCGCCCCGAAGCGTGCATCGACATTTCCGATGTGTTCGGCGTGCCGCCACTGACCCCTGAGACCGACGGGCCGGCCGAGATCCTTGCGCGCCGGCTGACCGGCGACAACGCGCAGCATGTCGTCAGCTATGGCACCGAGGGCGGGCAATTCCAGGTGCGCGGCTATTCCGCGGTGGTCTGCGGGCCGGGCGATATCGCGCAGGCGCATCAGCCCGACGAATTCCTGACCGTCGCGCAATTCAACGAGGGCGGCGCCTTCATGGACCGGCTGATCGACGATCTCTGCCGGTGATCGGCGGGTGATCGGCAATCCCGCAGCGACCGCCTTTGCGTCTGCCCTTGGCGCGCCGATGCCCCTTGGCCTTGTCCGCCAGACGCAAGCCACAGACCCCCTTGCCCGTGGCGCGCATCCGCGTCACCTTAACAGGTGAAACAAAGGAGTCTCCGATGCCCGTCCGCAACCGCCTGGCCGAAATGCACCCCGAGATCACCGCATGGCGCCACGATCTGCACGAAAACCCGGAACTGATGTATGATCTGCCGCGCACCAGCAGGATCGTGGCAGACAGGTTGACGGAATTCGGGTGCGATGAGGTCGTGCCGGGGATCGGGATTTCGGGCGTCGTCGGTGTGATCCATGGCCGCGCGCGCGAGTCGGGCAAGGTGATCGGCTTTCGCGCCGACATGGACGCGTTGCCGATCCTTGAGGCGACAGGTCTGGACTATGCCTCGAAAACCGCCGGAAAGATGCATGCTTGCGGCCATGACGGGCACACGGCAATCTTGCTGGGCGCCGCCAAATACCTGGCCGAAACGCGCAATTTCGACGGCACCGTGGTGCTGGCGTTCCAGCCCGCCGAAGAAGGCGGCGCGGGTGGCAAGGCGATGGTCGATGACGGGTTGATGGATCGCTGGGGCGTGCAGGAAATCTACGGGCTGCACAACATGCCGGGATTCCCGGTCGGACAATTCGCCATCCGCGAAGGCGCGTTGCTGGCCTCGGCCGATGAATTCACTGTGACCGTGACCGGCAAGGGCGGGCATGCCGCCATGCCACATGAGGCCGTCGATACCGCGCTGGCAGCCAGCCATATCGTCGTGGCCCTGCAATCCGTGGTGTCTCGCAACATCGACCCGTTGGCCAATGTGGTGGTGACCGTCGGCAGTTTTCACACCGATTCGGTGGCATCGAACATCATCGCGCATGAGGTCGTGCTGAAAGGCACGGTGCGCACGCTGGATCCCGCCATGCGGCAACTGGCGCATGAGAGGATCATGGCGCTGATCCCGGCCACCGCGCAGGCCTATGGCGCCAGCGCGGAGATCGGCTATGACTGGGGCTATCCGGTGACGGTCAACCACCCCGAACAGACCGCCTTCGCCGCCGATTGCGCTGACGAGGTGTCGGGCAACTGCATTCGCGACGTCAAACCCGTGATGCCGGCCGAGGATTTTTCCTTCATGCTTGAAGCGCGCCCCGGCGCCTATATTTTCCTGGGTAACGGCGACACGGCGATGTGCCATCACCCGGCCTACAATTTCGATGACAACGCCATCCCGGCCGGGTGCAGCTGGTTTGTCACGCTGGCCGAACGCCGGATGCCGCTTTCGGGCTGAGCCCGCACAACAGGAGAACTCCATGCCGATCAAGAACAGTTTCGCCGAGATGCTGCCCGAAATCACCGAATGGCGGCGCGACTTTCACGAAAACCCCGAACTGATGTTCGATACCCACCGCACCGCCGGGATCGTCGCTGAAAAGCTGCGCGCATTCGGCTTGGACGATGTGACCGAAGGTGTCGGGCGGACCGGCGTGGTCGGGGTGATCCGGGGCAAGACGAACACCTCTGGCAAGGTGGTCGGGTTGCGGGCCGACATGGATGCGCTGCCGATCCTGGAGGCGACGGGGGCGAAACACGCCTCGAAATCGCCGGGCAAGATGCACGCCTGCGGCCATGACGGGCACACCGCGATGCTGCTGGGGGCGGCGAAATACCTGGCCGAGACGCGCAATTTCGACGGCACGGTGGTGGTGATCTTCCAGCCCGCCGAGGAAGGTGGCGGCGGTGGCAAGGTGATGTGCGATGACGGGCTGATGGACCGCTGGGGCATTCAGGAAGTCTACGGGATGCACAACATGCCCGGCCTGCCGCTGGGCCAGTTCGCGATCCGCGAAGGGGCGTTCTTTGCCGCGACGGATCAGTTCGAGATCAGGGTCGAAGGGTTGGGCGGGCACGCCGCGAAGCCGCAGGAAACGGTGGATACCACGGTCGTCGCTGCGCAATTGGTCAGCGCGCTGCAAACCGTCGCCAGCCGCAACCACGACCCGGTCAAGAACCTGGTCGTTTCGGTCACATCCTTTCGCACGGAATCCGAGGCCTTCAACGTCATCCCCCAGCATGTCACGCTGCGCGGCACGGTGCGCACGATGGATCCCGAGACGCGCGAAATGGCGCAAACCCGCATCACCGCGCTGGCCGAAGGCGTGGCGGCGGCGTTCGGCGCCAGGGCGGATGTCGATTACCGGCGCGGGTATCCGGTGATGGTCAACAGCCCCGAACAGACCGCCTTCGCCACCGAGGTCGCGACCCGGGTGGCCGGCGCCTGCGCGCCCGCGCCGCTGATCATGGGGGGCGAGGATTTCGCCTTCATGCTCGAGGAACGCCCGGGCGCGTATATCCTGGTCGGCAATGGCGATACGGCGATGGTGCACCACCCGGAATACGATTTCGACGACAACGCCATCCCCGCCGGGTGCAGCTGGTGGGCCGAAATCGTCGAGCAGCGGATGCCAGCGGCCTGATACGGGGCGCCTGCGCCAGCCCGCCCCGGCCGGAGTGGGCTCAAGGCCCGTCGCGCACCTTGCGGTCCCGCGTCTGGAGCAGGGTGACGCGGGCCCGGTCGCCCAGTTCTTCCAGCACCTTGGCCCGCCCGAAGGCCCTGGCTGCTGCGGGTTTCTGGCGCAGATAATCGGCGGTGACCAGGGCCAGCTGCTGGTTCAGGCGCTTTTGCTGTGCCTCGATCCAGCGGCGATGGGCCAGTCGCGCGCCCAGCAGCGCGGGATCCAGCGGCGCGGGCTGCGCGCCCGGCGCCGGGGCGGGGCCCAGCGGGGCCTCGGTCTCGCGCAGGGCCTCGACCGCGCTGCGCAGCCGGTTGCGCGACGCCGCGACCGCGGCCAGCCTGGCCAGTTCGCTGTCTGATTTCAGGGCGGAAAGCCGGTGCAGGTCGCTTAGCGCCGACAGCCTTCGCCTGTCCATCCTCACCATCCCCGCCGCGCCGCGCGCTGGCGCATCTCGTCGGCAAATCGGATCGCGGCGGCGACCTCGCGGTAATGTTCGGGCAGGATTTCGGCGCCGATCCTGGTGGTGGCGAACAAGGCGCGTGCGGTCGGCGGATCGGAATGGATGGGCACGTTGTTGTCCAGCGCGATTTCGCGGATTCGGGCCGCGATTTCATCGGTGCCCTTGGCGACACAGACCGGCGCGCCGGTGCTTCCCGCCTGCCATTTCAGCGCCACCGCGTAATGTGTCGGGTTGACGATGACCACGGCGGCCCCCGGCACATCGGTCAACATGCGGTTGGAGGCGAATTCCGTGGCCCGCTGGCGACGTTTTTGCTTCAAATGCGGATCGCCTTCGGCCTGCTTGTGGTCCTCGCGCAGCTCCTGGTGGCTCATGCGCTGCTTGCGGTGGTGGTCGAAGCGTTGCCACAGATAGTCGACCGCGCCGATCACCACCATGATGGCCACGACGATCGCCAGGAATTCGGACATCATGCGCAGCATCAGCACGGTGACCGGTCCGGGCGACTGACCCAGCGCGGACAGAAGAACAGGCAGCCGCGCGCGCAGGAACAGCCACAGGACCAGGCCATAGATCACCAGCTTCAGGGTGCTCTTGGCGAATTCCATCAGGCCCGAAAGGCCGAACTTGTTCTTGGCGTTCGACAAAAGCGAGATGCGCGAGAGTTTCGGTTCCAGCTTCTGGGGGGCGAAGACCACCCCGCGCAGCGCGAACAGAACCGCCAGCGCCAACAGCCCCGGCAGCAACGCAACCGGCGCCAGAGCCAGGCCGATCTGTTTCAGGACCGTGCCAGTCATGGCCGTGCCGCCGCCCAGAAAGACCGGGCCCAGCTGCTCGGCCCGGTCGATCAGGCCCATGCCCAGGGCGCCCAGGCGCACGGGCGCCCAGCCGCCGGGCAGCAGGGTTATCAATAGCAAACCGGCGGTGGCCGCGGCGGCGGTCAGATCCGACGTGCGCGGCATTTCCCCGCGTTTGCGCGCTTCGTCCAGTTTTCGGGGCGTGGCTTCGTGCGGCTTCTCGGTGTCGTCATCCTGCCCGCTCATGGCTGCACCATCAAGTCCGGCGCGGCGCTGAGATCGTTGAAGATCGACAGCCAGACGCTGACCATCAAGGGCGCCGCGATCAGCATCAGCAACAGGCCACCCAGCGCCAGGGCCGGGGCGCCGACGAAGGCCACCAAAAGCTGCGGCATCGCCTTGTTGATCGCCCCCAGCGCCAGGTTGTAAAGGCCCGAGCCGATGACGAAGGGCGCCGCCAGGGTGAAAGCCAGGGCAAAGGCATGGGCCACCCGGCCGGTGCCCCATTCGGCCAGCGCAGAGGGGTTGGGCCAGGCGCCGGCGGGAAAGATATCATAGGACAGGACCAGAAGGGCGGCCATGGTTTGCGGCAGCCCGGTCGCGACGATGGCCGCCAGCCCGGCCATCACCAGAACCTGCGAGAAGGCAGGCTGCGGATCCGCCATCGTGCCGCCAAAGGCCTGCGCCAGCGACGTCGACTGCGCGGCCATCGTCCCGGCCATTTGCAACACCATCACCATCAGCCGCAGGCCGATGGCCAGGGTCAGGCCGATCAGCGTTTCCGCACCGATGAACAGGGTGGCGGCAACCGGTTCGCCTGGAATCGCGGGGACGCGCGCAGCCACCGCAGGCGCGACAATCAAGGTCATCGCCAGCGCCGCGAACAGGCGCACTCGGGCGGGCACGACCCGTTCGCCAAAGGCCGGCAATATTGCGAAGAAAGCGCCGATGCGGGCAAAGACCAGCGCGCTGTCGACCGCCCAGGCGCGGACCTGCGCCAGCAACAGGTTGAGGTCGCTGAACAGATCGGGCGTCACGCGGCCTTACCCCTTTTCTTAGCGTTATCGACGGTGCGAAGCTGTTGGTACGCAGTTGGCGAGGGTATGGTTGTCATGCTGGCTGTCCTTGATGGCTCAGGTCGCTGTGCCACCCTCGCCACCGCCCCTGAATGACCGCTG
>CAJQNQ010000324.1 GCA_905479725.1 uncultured Paracoccaceae bacterium
TTCGCCCAGCAGCAGCGCTTCTTCGACCGAGTGGGTAATCAGGATGATCGTCTTGCCGGTTTCCTTCCACAGCTTCAGCACCAGACCTTGCATCTTTTCGCGCGTCAGCGCGTCCAGCGCGCCCAGCGGTTCATCCATCAAGATGACATCGGGGTCGTTGGCCAGGCAGCGGGCCAGCGCCACGCGCTGCTGCATGCCGCCCGACAATTCATAGACCGATTTGTCCTTGAAATCCCCAAGCCCGACGATTTCGAGCAGGTGATCGACATTGGATGCGTATTGCGCGCGTCTCTGGCCCTTCATGCGCGGGCCGAAGCTGACATTGTCGCGCACGTTCATCCATTCGAACAGCGCGCCTTGCTGGAACACCATGCCGCGTTCCGCGTCGGGACCGGTAACCTGGCGCCCGCCCAGCGTGACCGTGCCACCCGTGGGCGCCAGAAACCCGGCGACGATGTTCAGCAACGTCGTCTTGCCGCAGCCCGAGGGGCCGAGGACCGACAACAATTCCCCCTGATTCAACGTCAGATTCACATCCTGAAGCGCCTGAACCGCCGAGCCATTGGGCAGGTCGAAACGCATGGAGATACTATCGAGTAAAAGGCTGCTCATTCCGGCCCCCGGTAAAGCCAAAGAGACCACGGCCAGACGCCGTGGTTATGCCCGGGTTGTCCGGGCATCAGGACGCTGGCGCCCTGGCCGGATGGGCCAGGGCGCCGCAGGTTCGCTTACATGTCGTTGGCTTGCGCCTGCATCAGCGGGCCGGTATTCACCGCGCCTTCGTAGCTGCCCAGCGCCGCCGGGATGGAGCCGGCCTCGGCGAAGACATTGGCCACACCCAGCATGAAGCCCTGGGCGTTGCCACCCAGCCAGGCTGCCGACAACTGATCGTCGATCGAGGGGAAAACCATGGTGGAGATCGCGGCGCGCGCGGCGTCCAGGTCCATGCCCGACTGCTGGGCGATCGCGGCCAGCATCGCGTCGCCACCGGCGCCCGAGTTCCAGCGCTCGTTCGCGGCAGCGGTCACGCCCACGAAGGTTGCCGCGATGTCCGGGTATTCGGCCAGGAAGTTGGCCGGGGCCGACGTCACGTCGAACACCAGGATGCCCAGTTCTTCCTTTTCGGCGCCGGTCAGCAGCGTGTTGCCGTATTCGCGCATCCGCGTCAGACCCCCGCCATAGCCGCAGGCAAAGTCAACGGCGCCCTGCGACAGGGCTGCGGCCCCTTCCGGCGGGGCCATGTCGACGATATCCAGCGACGCCAGGTCGATGCCGAAATAATCCATCTGGCGCAGGAAGCCGTAATGCGCGGCGGTGCCCAGCGGCACGGCGACGCGGCGCCCGGCCAGCTCAGACGCGTTCGACGCGTCGATCTCCAGATCGCTGCGCACAACGCAGTTGTCGTTTTCCGAATACGACACGGCGACGTCGATGATCTGAAGATCCTGACCGGCGCTGGTCGCAACCACGAAAGGCGGCAGACCCTGGCTGACGGAAATCTGCACATCGCCCGACGCCATGGCGGCGCTCATCGCGGTGCCGGTCTCAAAGCTGACCCAGTTGACGGGCATGCCCAGGGCTTCCGAATACGCACCAGAGTCTACGGCAGCCAGGAAGGGCATGGGCCATTCCAGGAAGTAGCCGACGGTCAGTTCGTTCAATTGCGCCATGGCCGCGGTCGACGAAAACGCGACGGTGGCCAGCGCAAACAGAGATGTGGCGGTCTTTTTCATGTGTCTTCTCTCCTGTTGGATGATCGTTTGTTGTTGTTTTTTCGCTAGCGTCCTCCGCCGGGCGTCCGGCGGACTCTCGATTGATTGTGCACGGCAGGGAACGAAATCCCAAATGAAATCTGCGATCCCGAGTTCAAAACGTGGGTTGCGCATGCTCTCATTATACGGAACTATGTTGCCGTAATATGAGACTACGCGCGACAAGTTTGACCTGTCAAACGAATTCGGCGCCGCCGCACTGCGGTTGGATCCGGCCGCTGCACCGGTCGGGCCCGAGGCGGAAACGCCCGGCGATTGCACCGGCAGACAAGTTGCGAAAACAGCCGGGGCCCGTTTATGAGCAAGACAACCGAAAGCTCGATCGTCAGCAAATGCGCCCAGGTTCTGGATGTGCTGTCCGACGCGGGCGGTCCCTTGCCCTATTCCGACATCGTCGCGCGGACCGGCTTCGCCAAAAGCTCGTGCCACCGGATCCTGGCGGTGCTTCAGGCCGAGGACATGGTCAGCTATGACGGACTGAGCCGCAGCTACCGCGCAGGAAACCGGATCAACCGCTGGAAACGGGGGCTGACGCATCCGACGGATCTGCAAGCAGCCGCGGTGGGCGAGTTGCAGCGGCTCAATCATGCGCACGGCCTGAATGTCGCGCTGTCGGTGCTGGACGGCGATACGCTGCTGTATCTGCTGACCGAGCAGGAACAGGCACAACGCTATGCCGACCGCACCGGCGATCGCGCGCCCTTGCATTGCACGGCGGGCGGCAAGCTGTTGCTGGCCCATGCGCCGACCCACCGGCGCGAAAAACTGTTGTCCGGCATGGCCCTGGAAAAGTTCACGGAATTCACCATCACCGATGCCGCCGTGCTGGCCGACGCCCTGCCGCGCATCGTGGCCGCCGGTTATGCGGTTTCCGACCGCGAGGAATATCTGCGCGTCGTCGGCGTGGCGGCCCCGGTGCGCGACATGCAGGGGCGGGTTGTCGCGGCCCTGTCGATGTGGGGGCTTCATGCGCCCGCCGGCCAGCCACAGGTCAGCGATCACATCGCCGGTCTGTTGCTGGCGGCCGAGCGTATCTCGGAGCGGATGGGATGGTCCGGTCAGACGCCGGGGCCAGGCGGCGCCTGACCGGCCCGGCTGTCGAAGTCGCCGCGACCACCCGCGCGCATTCAGCCGCGACCGCCGCGCGCGCATCCGACGGACGGGTCAAGCCGGTGTGAACACTCCCGCGAAGAACCGGCCCAGCGCGCGATGGGATGTCAGCGGCAGCACATGCGCGACATGCTGGTCCGGGCGCACCACCACCATGCAACCCAGCTTTCGGTCGATCCTGCGCCGGTCGAAAATGTCCTGCCCGGATTTCAGCTCGGCGCAAAACACCTTTTCATAGTCAGTCAACCCGAAACGCCCCTTGGCCGGGCGCAGGATCGGGTGCACGTCCATGATCGACCTGTCGCGAAACCCGCCCTGAAGGACGGCGCTCAGGCTGATCAGCGTGTCGGCTTCGTCCCCGGGCCGGCGATACAAGGTCAGCGGGGATGCCGGATCCGTTGCCAGCGCCTCGCACAACGGGTCCAGCGTGGTGTCATCCGCCCCGGCGAAGGCAAAGACATGCCAGGTGATCCCGGCCTGGACCACACCGCCCAGAGACATCGGCCGGGCATCGGCCAGCCGGATCACCGGCGCGGAGTGGAACCGCTGTCCGATCTCGAACCCGCGCGCCAGATCCTGATGGGTCTTGGCGCCGACCAGGGAGGACCGTTGATAGTCGATCGTCAGCCCGGCCGTGAAGCGCCCGCCGGCGATGAACTGGCGCTGAAAGGCGGGCATGGTGTCGCCCGTATTGTCCGGGTCGCGGGCGCTGACAATACGCGACCAGGCGTGATCGTATTCAACCAGCCCCTGCGCCGCCGCGCGCCGTTCGTGCGAATAGGAATGCAGCAGGGACGGATCACTGCGCCCGGTCAGGACGGATATCAGCTTCCAGCCCAGATTGAACGTGTCGCCCATGGAGACGTTCATCCCTTGCCCGGCCTTCGGGCTGTGCGTGTGGCAGGCGTCGCCGGCGGTGAATACGCGCGGCGTCCGGCGCGCGTCCGCCCCCGGGGGGACATCGTCGAACTTGTCCGTCAATCGGTGGCCGATTTCGTAGATCGACCACCAGACGACATCCTTGACCTGTATTTCATAGGGCGCGAAGACGCGCCGGGCCTGGGCGATGATGTCGTCAACGCCCAGACCCCGGTCCGCGACCCTTTCGGCAGGGTCCAGCTTGTCCAGTTCGACATAGAGCCGCAGCAGATATCCGCCCTCGCGCGGCAGAAC
>CAJQNQ010000325.1 GCA_905479725.1 uncultured Paracoccaceae bacterium
CAAAAAACGCGGAGACCCGGCTTTTTCCCCCTTGCAGGGGCTGCGCAACTGGCCTAAATCAGCGCCTACGCACCGAGCGGGCGTAGCTCAGGGGTAGAGCATAACCTTGCCAAGGTTAGGGTCGAGAGTTCGAATCTCTTCGCCCGCTCCAAAGCCTCCCTTCGGGGACTGCGAAAAGGCCACCTTCGGGTGGCCTTTCGTCGTTTCAGGGGGGGGGACGACGGTATCAGACACGCCGCGCGCGTCACGCCGAAGGGTCGGCCGGATTTGTGATCGTCCTCGCCCCCCCCGATCTGGCAGGCGTCGAAAAACCGGTGGCCGCACCTTGCAGTCCGCCGGAAGCTGCGCTAGATCGCGCCCGTCGAGCGGGCGTAGCTCAGGGGTAGAGCATAACCTTGCCAAGGTTAGGGTCGGGCGTTCGAATCGCCTCGCCCGCTCCAATCACTGAACCCCACGGTGTCACGTCAACGCCGCCCTTCGGGGCGGTTTTCGTGTTTTTGGGACCCTCGATCGCGCGATCCACCGATCCGGCCACAAAAAAGGGCCCGCAGCGCGGGCCCCTTATCCTGGATCCAGCGGCTGCGCGCCAGGCGCGATCTGACTAGTGTGTCCAGACCTGGCGGCGGTTGGTGGCGAAGTTTTCGCCATAGCCGGCGGCGCGGATGTTGGCCGCGCGCGTCTTGGGCTGGATGACGATGTAGTCGATACCCTTTGCCTTCGCATAGGCCTCGGCCTCGGCCTGCGATTCGAAGCGCAGCTTGACCTGCGCCTGTGTGTCGCCCGAACCGGTCCACCCCATCAGCGGATCCTGCACACGTGATTCGCCCGGCGCAAAGTCCAGCACCCAATGCCTGGTTCGGGCCGTGCCTGACTGCATGGCGTTGCGGGCGGGGCGGTAAATACGGGCGCGCATGGCAATTCTCCGGTCAACTTGGCTGCTTTATCCTCATAAACACGGCGATTTACAAGGCCCTTCACGCCCGATGCGGTGATTGGCCCGCCCGCATGACCCCATCCCAAGTCCCGTTTCAAAGCGGGGCTTGAACAGGAACAAAATAGGCACAATTGTAGGGGACCGCGCATTCGGAGCCCCCATGCACAACAACCGCCCCGATATCCTGAACGAGATGCCGATGATGCAGCAGCCCAGGCGCGAAAAGCTTGAGGGCGGCAGGCGTTTCGTCATGCACTCGCCGTTTCAGCCTGCGGGCGATCAGCCCACGGCCATCGCCGAGTTGTCCGGGGGCGTCAGGGACGGCGAGCACGATCAGGTTCTGCTGGGCGCGACCGGCACGGGCAAGACCTTCACCATGGCCAAGGTCATCGAGGAAACGCAACGCCCGGCCATCATTCTGGCGCCAAACAAGACCCTGGCCGCCCAGCTTTACGGCGAATTCAAGGGCTTCTTTCCCGAAAACGCGGTCGAATACTTCGTATCCTACTACGACTACTACCAGCCCGAAGCCTATGTCGCGCGCACCGATACCTATATCGAGAAGGAAAGCCAGATCAACGAGGCGATCGACCGGATGCGCCATTCGGCCACGCGGGCGTTGCTGGAACGCGACGACGTGATCATCGTCGCCTCGGTCAGTTGCATCTACGGCATCGGCTCGGTCGAAACCTATTCCGCCATGACCCAGGATCTGATCATCGGTGCGCTTTATGACCCGCGCAAGATCATCGCCGAACTGGTCACGCAACAATACCGCCGCAACGACATGGCGTTCAGCCGGGGCACCTTCCGGGTGCGCGGCGACGTGATCGAGATCTGGCCTGCTCACCTGGAAGATCGTGCCTGGAGATTGTCGTTTTTTGGCGAGGATCTCGAGGCGATAACCGAGTTCGACCCGCTGACAGGTTCGAAAACTGACAATTTCGACAAAATCCGCATTTACGCGAACAGCCACTACGTGACCCCGCGCCCGACCATTCAGCAGGCGATCAAGGGCATCAAGGACGAATTGTTTCACACGCTGAAGCGAATGAATGACAATGGCAGACTGCTGGAGGCACAGCGCCTGGAGCAGCGCTGCAATTTCGATCTGGAGATGCTGGAGGCCACTGGCGTCTGCAACGGGATCGAAAACTATTCGCGCTATCTGACCGGGCGCGCTCCGGGCGAACCGCCCCCCACCCTGTTCGAGTTCATCCCCGACAACGCCATTGTCTTTGCTGACGAATCCCATGTCAGCGTGCCGCAGATCGGCGGCATGTACAAAGGTGACTTTCGGCGCAAATCGGTGTTGGCAGAGCACGGTTTCCGGCTGCCGTCCTGCATGGACAACCGGCCGCTGAAATTCGAGGAATGGGACGCAATGCGCCCCCAGACAGTGTTCGTGTCCGCCACCCCGGCGGGCTGGGAGATGGAGCAGACGGGCGGCGTGTTCTCGGAACAGGTGATCCGCCCGACCGGCCTTCTGGACCCGGTGATCGAAATTCGACCGGTCAGCATGCAGGTGGACGATCTGCTGGACGAAGTGAAGCGTGTCGCCGCAGACGGATTGCGGGTGCTGGTGACCACCCTGACCAAACGCATGGCCGAGGACCTGACCGAATACCTGCATGAGCAAGGCGTGAGGGTGCGCTACATGCATTCGGACATCGACACCATAGAACGCATTGAAATCCTTCGGGATCTTCGGCTTGGCGCGTTCGATGTGCTGATCGGCATCAACCTGCTGCGCGAAGGGCTGGACATCCCCGAATGCGGACTTGTGGCCATTCTGGACGCGGACAAGGAAGGATTTTTGCGCTCGGAGACCTCTCTGGTCCAAACCATCGGGCGCGCGGCGCGCAATGCCGATGGCCGGGTTATCATGTATGCCGACAAGGTGACGGGATCCATGCAAAGGGCCATGGACGAGACCAACCGCCGCCGCGCCAAGCAGATGGCCTATAATGAGAAACACGGCATAACCCCACAGACCGTCAGGAAAAATGTCGATGACATCCTGGCTGGGCTGTGGCAGGGCGACACCGATCAAAGCCGCGTCACGGCGACGGTCGACGCGCCCAGGATTGGCCAGAATCTGGCCGCCCATCTGGACGCGCTGCGCGTCGACATGCGCAAGGCCGCCGAAAACCTGGAATTCGAGGAAGCCGCACGGCTACGCGACGAGGTCAAGCGCCTGGAAAGCGTTGAACTGGCGATCGCCGATGATCCCTTGGCGCGTCAATCGGCGGTCGAGGCCGCCGTGGAAGGCGGAGCCAAGACGCGCGGTCGGTCAACCGGCGGCAGAGCCGGAACGCATGGCCGAAAGAGCAGCAAGAGATAGGATCGCACACCAGTCCGCGACCGCGCCAGTCGCCACCTGATGCAAGACAACAAAATCCGGGCAGGACGCGCGCCAAGCTGCTCTCCGCCCCATCGTGGCGTGCACCGCGTATAAGCCCGACCGAGCATCAACCGGTCGGCGCTCGGTCGGCGCCAAGGTCAATCCGCCGCGCCGGTAGGTTCCCGGATCAGATGCACCGCGCAGGTGGCGTGGCGCGCCACCCACGAGGCCGTGGAACCGAACAGCGCCCGGTCCGAGCGATGCGATGCCAGGACGACGCAATCCACCCCCTCGGCATTGATCCAATCGAGCACCGCGCGGCCCGGATCGCCATCGGTCACCGCGACGCCCGCGCCCGGAATATCGGCCGACTGTGCGCTCATGTCGGCCTTGATCGCGGCCACCAGTTCTTCGCGCCAGCCCTCGGGCATGTAGTCGATCGCGTAAAAGGGCACGGGATCCATCACATGCAGCAAGGTGACGCGCCCGCCTGGCGCCTGCAACGCCTTGGCGATCTCGAGTTCCCGCTTCAGGTCGAAACCGGGTTCATAGGCGACGGGAATCAGGAGGTTGCGATACATGGATATTTCCCTTCAGATGAGCAGATCCTACTTCCAATACCAGTGCCCGACCTTGATTCAAGTCACGCCCTGGCGACCCGCGCCGCGATATCGGCCACCGTGACGTTTGGGCGCGCCGCTCAGCACGGATCTTGAACCGTCAACAGGCCGGTTTTGCGATACCCGCGGACCGCAGACCAGTAAGGCGCCATTGCACCTGCCAGTGGGGTTCGGCTATAAAGCAATCAACAAAATCTTGTGGATAGACCCAATGAGGCCCCCGGTGACCGAGCAATGAGCGACGAGACCGAAACCCCGACAGAACCGGGCGACATGAAACCCGCGCAACCCGCGGTCTCCATTGTTCAAGAGATGCGCACGGCCTATCTGGATTACGCGATGAGCGTGATCGTCAGCCGCGCGATCCCCGATCTGCGGGACGGCCTGAAGCCGGTGCATCGGCGCATCCTGTACGCGATGCACGAAACCGGAAACACGCATGACAAGTCCTACCGCAAATCGGCGCGGCCGGTTGGCGATGTGATGGGGAAATACCACCCGCATGGCGACAGCGCGATCTATGACGCGCTGGTGCGGATGGCGCAGCCATTTTCGATGTCGCTCAAGCTGCTGGACGGTCAGGGCAATTTCGGCTCGATGGACGGCGACAACCCGGCGGCGATGCGTTACACCGAAGTGCGCATGGACAGGCCGGCGAATTTCCTGCTGGCCGATATCGACAAGAACACTGTTGATTTTCAAGATAATTATGACGGCAAGGACCGTGAACCCAGTGTCCTTCCGGCGCGCTTTCCCAACATGCTGGTCAACGGCGCCGGGGGCATCGCGGTGGGCATGGCCACCAACATCCCGCCGCACAATCTGGGCGAGGTGATCGACGCCACGAAGGCGCTGATCGACAACCCCGACCTGACTTCCGAGGACCTGATCCGCTATGTCCCTGCCCCGGATTTTCCCACCGGGGGGCAGATCATGGGCCGATCAGGCGCGCGCAAGGCGTATCTGGAGGGGCGCGGATCGGTCCTTATCCGGGCCAAGACCCATATCGAGGAATTGCGCAAGGATCGGTTCGGCATCATCGTCGATGAAATTCCCTATCAGGTGAACAAATCCACGATGGTGGAGAAGATCGCCGAGGCCGTGCGTGACAAGAAGATCGAAGGTATCGCCCATGTGGCGGATGAATCCGACCGGATCGGCGTGCGCGTCGTGGTCGAACTCAAGCGCGATGCGACGCCCGATGTGGTGCTCAATCAGTTGTTTCGCTTCACCCCCATGCAGACCAGTTTCGGCTGCAACATGCTGGCGCTCAACGGCGGGCGCCCCGAGCAGCTGACTCTGCGCGACTTCCTGACCAATTTCGTCGCTTTCCGCGAGGAAGTGGTGACGCGCCGCACGGCCTATGAATTGAACAAGGCGCGCGAACGCAGCCATGTTCTGTGTGGCCTGGCGGTCGCTGTTTCGAATGTTGACGAGGTTGTCGCCACGATCCGCGCCTCGGCCGATCCGGCGGATGCGCGCGAAAAGCTGATGACCCGGCGCTGGCCGGCCGCCAAAATTGCCGATTACATCCGTCTGATCGACGACCCCAGCCATACGCTGAACGATGACGGCACCTATAACCTGTCGGAAGCGCAGGCCCGCGCGATCCTGGAGTTGCGCCTGCAACGTCTGACGGCGATGGGCGTCAAGGAGGTCACCGACGAACTGGAGGACCTGGCCGGCAAGATCAAGGACTATCTGGACATTCTGCGCTCGCGCAGCCGGATCATGGAGATCATCACCGCCGAACTGGACGAGGTGCGCGACGCCTTCGCGGTGCCGCGCCGCACCGAGATCATCGACTGGGCAGGCGATCTGGATGACGAGGACCTGATCGAGCGCGAGGACATGGTGGTGACGATCACTTCGGGCGGGTATATCAAGCGCACCCCGCTGATGGAATTCCGCGCCCAGAACCGGGGCGGCAAGGGATTGTCGTCGATGTCGACCAAGGAGGATGATGTCGTCACCACCTTGTTCGTGGCGAACACGCACACGCACCTGTTGTTCTTCACCACCGATGGCATGGTTTACAAACTGAAATGCTGGCGCCTGCCGCTGGCCGGGCGCAACGCGCGCGGCAAGGCGATCGTCAATATTCTGCCCATTCCCAATGGTGTATCCATCGCCGCGCTGATGCCGGTCGACGTTCCAGAGGAAGAATGGGACTCCCTGCAGATCGTGTTTGCCACGTCTCAGGGTGATGTGCGCCGCAACGCCCTGTCCGATTTCACCAATGTGATGCGCAATGGTAAAATTGCGATGAAGCTGCCCGATGACGTGCTGCTGGTAGACGCGCGCATTGCCGATGAGCCCGATGACGTGATGCTTGTCACCGCCCAAGGCCGCGCAATCCGATTTCCGTCGACCGATGTTCGGGTCTTCAAGGGCCGGGATTCGACCGGGGTGCGGGGGATCCGGCTGGCAGCGGGCGACCGGGTCGTTTCAATGGCGGTGATCCGCCATTTCGAGGCTGACCCGCAAGAACGCGCCGCCTATCTGAAACAGCGCCGGCTGGTGGCGGGCACGGTCGAGGAACCCGAGGGCGACGAGGATGACGCCGTCGAAGCCGGGCAGCTGACGCCCGAACGCTATGCCGACATGACAGCCGCCGAGGATCTGATCCTGACGGTTGCCGAAAACGGCTCTGGCAAACTGTCGTCCTCGCATGACTATCCGGTCCGGGGCCGTGGTGGCCAGGGCGTCATGGCGATGGACAAGGCAATGCGCGGAGGGGCGCTGGTTGCGGCCTTCCCCGTGGACCCGGCCGATCAGATCATGCTGGCCACCTCGACGGGGCAGTCGATCCGGGTTCCGGTGGACCAGATCAGCTTCCGGTCCCGCTCGGCCGGGGGGGTCAAGGTGTTCAACACCAGCGCCGGAGAATTCGTGGTGTCGGTCGCGCGCGTGGCCGAGGCAGAGGACGAAGCGCCCGCAGACGTATCAACGGATACCGCTGAGCCGCAGGGCTGAACGGTTGCAGGACCGACCACAACAATGATCGCGCCGAGGCTTGACGCCGGGCGATATCACCGTCGCCCGGCATTCCAGTGCCGGGTGGTCGAGGCCGGACGAAACAGGCATCGCCTGCGGGCCCGCGGCACTTGGCAAAATTGCTACTCTCGGGCCGCGCAGATCGGGGTAAGGGACATGCCGAATGTGCATATTTGCACGAAACATGTGCCTATTTCATGAATTGCGCACCAGCGATCAATGTCCGAATGCTTCCGCCAGATCAACAACCACAACGGAAGACTTGCCATGACCCCTCTTGTCCTTTTGCTGGCGCGCATCCTGCTCGCTCTTTTGTTCATCCTCGCAGGCGCTGGAAAGCTGGCCGATGTCTCTGGTTTCGCAGGTTATATGGCCTCGGGCGGTGTGCCCACTTTCCTCGCCTGGCCGGTAATCGCCTTTGAAATCCTTGGCGGGCTTGCGATCCTCATTGGCTTTCTGACCAGACCGGTCGCATTGGCTCTGGCCGGCTTCTGCGTGCTGTCCGCCTTGATGTTTCACTTCGTTCCGGCGGATCAGCTGCAAATGAGCATCTTCTTCAAGAACCTCGGACTCGCCGGTGGCTTCCTCCTTCTTTGGGTAACCGGCGCGGGTGCCTGGTCACTGGATGCCCGGCTTGGGCGCAGTGTATCCGCCACGGCATAAACCGTGCACGAGACAGATGTTACGGGGGAGAGCATCTTGCGCTCCCCCTTTCCTTTGCGAGGCACCGCCGCTATCTGTCGCACATGACACAGGAACTCCACATCGTAGGCGGCGGCATGGCCGGGTCCGAAGCCGCCTGGCAGGCCGCACAGGCCGGCGTGCCCGTGATCCTGCATGAAATGCGCCCCCATGTCGGCACGTTTGCGCATCAGACTGGCGATTTCGCTGAAATGGTGTGTTCAAACTCCTTTCGATCGGATGACGACGAACAAAACGCCGTCGGGTTGCTGCATTGGGAAATGCGCGCAGCGGGTGGGTTGATTATGGATCTGGCCGACCAGCATGCCTTGCCTGCGGGCGGCGCCCTGGCCGTGGATCGTGAGGCCTTTGCCAAAGCGGTCACCGCGCGGCTGCACGCCCACCCGCTGATCCGCATTTCGCCCGGCGAAATCAGTGAACTGCCGACCGACGGGCAGTGGATATTTGCCACTGGTCCCCTGACATCGGACAGTCTGGCACAGGCGATCCGCCGGGAAACCGGCACCGAATCATTGGCATTTTTCGACGCAATTGCCCCCATCGTTCATTTCGACAGCATCGATCTTGGCAAAGCCTGGTTTCAATCTCGTTACGACAAGGGCGATACGGAAGAAGAGCGCAAAGCCTATCTGAACTGCCCGATGGACCGCGACCAATACGAGGCCTTTATCGACGCGATCCTGGCGGCGCCCAAGACCGAGTTTCACGAAGGCGAAACGGCGGGCTATTTCGATGGATGCCTGCCCATCGAAGTGATGGCCGAGCGCGGCCGTGAAACG
>CAJQNQ010000326.1 GCA_905479725.1 uncultured Paracoccaceae bacterium
CTGGCATTGCTTTCGGCAACGTGAACCAAGCCCTGCGGCCCAAATCCCTGCCGGCCCAGCGGCGAATTGGGGATGAAGATCTCGGCCTGATCCACCGTGACTTCGCCGCTCAACAGCGCGCCGGTCTGCAACGGACCGACAAGGCGCGCAACCCCGGTCACGCGCGCCTCAAACAGCCGCGCCTGGCGCACCGTGAACCCGTCCACCGCCAGCGTCAGGTCCGCCTGTCGGTCATCGGCCAGCGCAATCGTGCCCTCCAGTGTGCCCGTGCCGCCGGTAAAGGAAACGCCTGTCAGGCTGACCCAGGCGTTCAGCCCGGACAAGCGGGCCTCGGCCTCGATCTCGCGGAATGCGACGCCGGCCCCGGGCTGCGCATAGCGCCCACCGCTGGTCCGGGCGACCAGCCGCAGAGAGTCCAGACCTGGCGGACCCTCCAGGCTGCCGGTCACGCGGATCAACCCCTGCACGCTTTGAGGCTCGATCGACGGATTGACCACCGCGCCATCGACCTGCCCCGAGAAGCTCAGCGCCAGCGTCAGATCGTCGGCGATCTGGCCGCGCGTGGTCAGGCTCAATTGCGACAGTCCGCTCAGATCGGCCTGGAGATCGTAGAAACCGGCACCGGCGGCGCGGGCGACCGCGGCGTTCAGTTGCATCGCGCCGCGCATTCCGGGGACCAGCAGACCGGCGTCATCCAGTTGGCCCCGCACGACCATGTCCAGCGCGCCCGAAGACGCCTGGGTGCCCTGCGCCGTGACCGTCAGCCCGGCGGTTGTCAGGTCGGCCCGCTCGACCAGAACGCCGCCCTGCGGATCGATCCGCAACTCGGCCGACAGACGCGCGCCATCGGACAAAAGGCCATCCAGCTGCGCGACTCCGCTGCGTAGAACGCCGTCTCCGCCCAGGTCCAGCGCAACCCTGCGCACGCCGTCCCCCATGCCCAGGATCTGCGCGTTTCCGGCCACAACTCCGGTGCCGCTGGCGGACAGTCCCGCCAGATCGAGCCGCTCCAGTGAAAGGCTCAGATCGGGGTCGGCGTCGGACCAGCGCCCGCTGCCAACCAGCGAGACAAAGGGCCCTTCGACCGACAGCAGGGACACCTCGGTCCGGTCGCTGAACAGGGTCAGGTCGCCTCTGAGCCGGTTCGCGCCGTCCAGCAGACCGCCCAGCATATCCGCAGCGGGCAGGCGATCGGCCAGTTGCAGGTCGATGGTCGAGCCATCGAAGCGCAGTCTCTGGCCGCCCCCCTGGGTCGCCAGTTGGAAATCCATCGCCAGTCGCCCGCCATACCCCTCGCCCATCCGCGCAAGGTCCGAGGCTGCAAGCCGCGCGCGCAGGTCGACCAGATCAGGCGTCAGCGCACCTTGCATCGTGGCTTCGATGGTGCCCGCGCTCAGCGTGAAATCCCGCAGCTGCGTGCCTTCGGTATCGCGCAGCAGTGACACCGATATCCGCGACTCGCCGGCCAACAAGGCGTCGGCTTCGGGGGTGTCGACGGTCAGATTCGTGGTCACAAGATCGGACCGGAAGTCCAGCGCACCGGTCACCGGATTGGCCGCGCCCTGCATGACCGCATACGCATTGCCGCCAAGCGGCCGCCCGGCAAGACCGGAAAAGGCGCTCAGATCGGGGGCTTCCAGTTCCAGGTATCCGTCGAAGGTCAATCCCTCCAGCGACCCATAGGCCGTCAGGGAGACCGTTTCGCCTTCGAGCGCCAATCCGGTGATGTCGACGGGCGCACCAGGCCCGGGCCAGGACAGGCTGGCAAAGCCGAACATCTCGGATCCGACCGCCCGCTGCATCGCCGGGTCGGCCGCGTCGATGTTCTGGGCGATGAAGTCGAACACCCCTTCAAGGGCGGGCGCGGTTGGTGTGCCTTCTTCCAGCGATGGATTGGCACTCAGGGTATTCAGGCGCCCGCGCGCATCCAGAACCGCGGTGCCGATACTGGCAGAGGGCATGTCCAGCGCATCGATTTCAGCGCGCACACTCCAGTCGCGCGAAACGGACTCGTCATAGCGGATAATCAGCGATGCCGACGCCAGCCGGACCTGACCGCCGGAGCCGGGCAACAGAACCGGCGCGCCCGTTGGATCCTGCACCGCTGCCGTGACCCGCACCAGCCGCGGCAACCCGTCCGCGCCAAACGAGGCCCGGCCTTGCAAATCCAGCGCCTCGGTTGAAACCGTCAGGTCAGGAAACGAAATCTCGCCGTTTTCCGAACGCTGGCCGGTCGCTCGCAGCAGGCTGCGCGCGCCGAAGAAAGGATGCAGTTCGGGGTTCAGAAACGGCCGCAGATCGCCATCGACATCCAGCGAGAAGCCACCACCTTGCAGCACCCCGCTGTCGGGCGTCTGATCGACCAGAGCGAACCGCCCGGACACCCGCGGTGTGGCATCGGTTGACACCGCGATATCCGCGTTGAATGTCTCTAACGGGCCGGTTCCGCGCACCGTCAGGCCCAATGCGGGTTCGCCCGGGATGCCCAACAACGATGCGGCAACGCCACCCGGCGCTTCGTCCAGCGTCAGGTCAAGCGACAGGACGCGCGTCAGGTTGTTGAACGATCCGTCGAACTGGAACGCGCCCTGCTGGATATCCGTGCGTTGCGCCTCGAACCGCGCCGAACCTTCGCCCCCCTCCAGCGCCATGGTTCCCAGAAGAGATATCTCGGCTTGTTGTCCGATGACCTCGGGGTTCAGGCGCACCAGATCGGCGCGCAGCTCTCCGATATTCACCGACACCGGAAGCTCTGGCAGGCTGAAGCCCTCGGATGCGGTGGTGCTGGGCAGCGCGCCATCGGCCGAGATGACGGGAAGTCGAAACAGGTCAATCGTCGCGGCGCTGAATTCATTGACTTCAACCTGGCCGTTGAACAGCGCCGCGCGATTCCAGTCGATCACCACGTTCTGAAGCGTGATCCAGACCCCTCGGGAATCGGAAATGGAGATCTCCGTGATCGTCGCGCGAGAGGACAGCGCCCCCTCGAAACCGCGAATGCGCACGTCGCGCCCGGCATCCGACAGCAAGTCCTGCAACATACCCGCCAGAACGCCCACATCCTCATCGACCGAGGACCACGCGGGCCAGGCCAGCAGCACGCCCAGTGACAGGGCCGCGGTCCAGACCAGAGCCCAGCCCCAGCGGACCGCGCGGGCACCAAGGGCCCCCGGAGTTGCGTGCCGCAAGATCAGGGCCATCAGAACGCCTGACCGATACCAAGATACAGCTGAAGGTCCGAACTGCCGGCTGCCGTGGCATTGCGCCGGATCGGGGTCGCCAGATCAAGCCGCAACGGGCCGATCGGCGTATCATAGCGGATCCCGAAGCCCCCCCCGGCCTGCCAGTCGCTGGTGCCCGAAAACGCCCCGCTGGACACCTGCCCGGCATCCGCGAAGGCGGCAAAGGTCAAGCTGTCGCTCATTCGCACGCGCAGCTCGCCGGACAGGGCGGCAAAGCCCTGCCCGCCCGAGGCCGGCGGCCCGGCAACACCCAAAGACTGATAGGGCAGGCCACGCACGCTGCCGCCGCCGCCCGAATAGAACAGGAAGGCGCGCGGCGTGCCGGCCAGCGAACTGCCGTAGACCGCGCCAGCCTGCGCGCGCCCGGCCAGAACGATCCGTCCGCCGGTGCCCAGGTCTTCGTAAAGGCGGGCATCAAATTCCAGCCGCACGCCGCTTTCCGCATCGCCAAATCCGACATAGGGCATGATTTCAGCCGAGATATACTGGCCACTGCTGGCGTTCAGCGGGGTATCGCGGTTGTCAAGGATCACCCGGAACGGAACGCCGAAAGTGCCGAAGTCACGATTCAGCCCGGCGAAGCCCGCGCGTTCATACCGAAGCGCGACGCCGCCGCGCAGCCGCAGGGCGTCGGAATAGCGGCGCAACAGACCGGTATCGAACTCGAAGGCGTCGGCGTTGTAGTCGCGCTCATTCATCCGCACCGCGCGCAGGCCCATTTCCAGGTCCGTATCGCGGCCAAAACTGGCCGGACGGATATAGCGCGCATCCAGCGTGAACCCCAGCCCGCCAGAGCGCGCGCCAATGCCATCGACCGCGGCTTCCAGCCGCAGACGCTCGGCGCCGCCGAACAGGTTGCGATGCAGCCAGAAACTGGACAGTCGCACGCCGGCTTCGGAATCGTATTCCGCGCCGAAGCCCAACCTGCGCGGAAGGGCCTCGTCCACCTGCGCGACGATGTCGATGCTGCCGTCAGGGTTGGCGCGGTCCGCGGTCCGCAGAACGACACTGGCAAAGGCCCCCGTTTCGCGCAGCCGTTCCTCGGCATCGGCCAGAGCCTGCGGATCGTGCACGGCACCGGTCGGCAACCCGGCAATGGCCACGATGCGTTCGGCGCGCGTGCGCGCATTGCCTTGCGGAACGACCGCGCCGAACCGAAGCTGCGGGCCGGGATCGAGGCTCAGCTGCACATCCAGGCTGTAGTTCTGATGATCGGCGATCACATCCCGCCCAATGATATCGGCCTGCGCATACCCCGCTGCGCGCCAGCCATCCAGCGCGGCGGCCAGCGCATCGCGCACCACCGTGCTGCGCGCCGGTTGACCGGTGGCGAAGTCGCCCGGCAATTCGGTGCCCGGCGCCAGCGGTGCGATGGAAATCTCGCCAAAGCTGAATAGCGGGCCCAGGTCGACGGATATGGCGATCTGGTCGATTTGCGACGGTGTGGACAGCGGCGACATGTCCACCGCCTCGCGCCCGTCGATCAGGATACGAATGGTGGGCGCATAATGCCCTTGTTCGTATAGCAGACCGATCAGCCGCCCGTACTCGGCCCGCGCGCTGGGCATCAGGTCGGCCGGATCGGTGCGGCCATCGGCCTGGGCCTGGATCAGCAACGAACTGGCGCGCAGCGTTTCGATCAGGGTGTCCGACGCACCGGGGACGCTCAGCGTAACCGATTCAAGCGCCCGGGCCGGCTGCGGCATCGCCTGGGCTGACAACAGAACCAAGGCAGCTACACCAATCACGCGCCCCGGAAGCGACCGGTGCCTGCAAGCTCGTCCGACCGGGCGCAGAAACGCCCTCAAGCCGCCCATCGCGCGTATCAACGCGTCGTCCTCATTGTTTCCGCCTTTTGGAGAATTATGTCGCATATCCCCCCGATTGTCTCAAGTTGATAACACGCCGCCCCGCGCCGCCCGGGCCCGGAAAGGCGAAAACATGCCGGGTCTTTGAGTAGAATTGCGCCTTGACGGCGGTTTCGTTATGCCGCCAGCTATTGATGCACATGTGAAGGGTCCGCCATGACCGAAACCACCCCCAACGCGCGCAGCACGCCGATGCCGACACATTTCGCGGTGATCGCGGCCATTGCCCTGTCGCATTTCATCAACGACGTGATGCAATCCGTTCTGTCGGCCAGCTATCCCGTGCTTCAGGCCGAGTTCGCCCTGAGCTTCACGCAGATCGGGTTGATGTCGCTGGCCTTCATGGGAACCGCATCGGTGCTTCAACCCATTGTCGGCATGGTCACCGACCGCCACCCGTTTCCGCAATCGCTGACGCTGGGCATGGGATCCACGATGCTGGGGTTGTTCCTGCTGGCCTGGGCCCCGTCCTATGCGCTTTTGCTGACCGGGGCGGCGCTGATCGGCATCGGATCGGCGGTGTTCCACCCCGAAGCCAGCCGGGTGGCCCGCGCCGCCGCCGGGCGCCGGTTTGGCACGGCGCAGTCGCTGTTCCAACTGGGGGGCAACGCGGGCAGCTCGGCCGGGCCGCTTCTGGCCGCGTTCATCGTCGTGCCATTCGGCCGCGGGTCGGTGGCCTGGTTTGCGGTGATGGCGATGATCGGCATGACCATGCTGTCTCAGGTCGGCCGCTGGTATGCCCGGCAGGAACGCGCCCGCAGGAAAACCGTTGCCGCCAGACATCACGGGTTGCCGCGCCGCAAGGTGATTGTCACGATCATCCTGCTGGCGTTTCTGGTGTTCACAAAGAACACCTATATCGCCAGCATCAGCACTTATTACACCTTCTTCCTGATCGAACGGTTTGCGCTGAGCACGCAGGAAGCGCAGCTCATGCTGTTCCTGTTTCTGGGTTCCGCTGCCGCCGGGGTGATCCTGGGCGGGCTGATCGGTGACCGGATCGGCACGCGCGCGGTGATCTGGGTGTCCATTCTGGGTGTTCTGCCCTTCACCCTGGCCCTGCCCTATGTGGATCTGTTCTGGACCGGCGTCCTGACCGTATTCATTGGCGTGATCCTGTCCTCGGCCTTTCCGGCGATCATTGTATTCGCGCAGGAACTGGTGCCGGGCCGCGTGGGGCTGATTGCCGGGGTATTCTTTGGCATGGCCTTCGGGATCGGCGGCATCGCGGCGGCGGCACTGGGTGTGGTGGGCGATGCCTACGGGATCGCCTTCGTCTACCAGGTCTGCGCCTTTCTGCCCGCGCTGGGCATTCTGGCGGCGTTCCTGCCCCGGTTCGACCGGGACATCGGTTAGGCCGGCTTGGCCCGGCGCCGCAACCAGCGCACGAACAGCCGGGCACCGGGCGACAGCGCATCCGGGCGGGTGACGATGTAGTAGCCCAGCCCCGCCGCGTCGCCTTCATGCAGCGCGATCAACTGGCCCGAGGCCAGATCGGGCTCGACCAGCGCCTTGGCCTGGATGGACAGCCCCAACCCGGCCCGCACCGCGCTGACCACCAATCCGTTATTGGCCATCTCGCGCGCGCCGATGGCGTCGAAATCCACGCCGACCGCCTGCCCCCAGACCCGTTGTTCGACCGAGGCGCCGGAAAAGAACCAGTCAAGCGCCGACAGCCGCGCCAGATCCTGCATGCCGCGCGCCTTGGTGAACCCCGGCGCCGCGACCACCACGAAGGCGCTCAACGCAAGGGGTTCGGCCTGAACGCCGGGCCAGGACCCGCCGCCAAAGCGGATCGCCACATCGACCCCGTCGCGGCGCAGATCCATCAGGTTGACACCGGGCACCAGCCGCACCTCGACATCCGGATGCGCCGCCCAGAACCCGCCCATGCGCGGCATCAGCCAGGCTTCGGCAAAGGACGGCGTCAGCGCAACGACAACCGGCCGCGTCCGCGCGCGGTCGCGCAACGCCGCGACACCATCCGAGATACGGGCGAACCCCTCGCCCAGCGCGGCGGCCAGCTCGTGCCCGTCTTCGGTCAGTTGCATCCCCTGCCCGTCACGCCGCGCCAGCGTCAGGCCGAAATCGGCCTCCAGCGCGCGCAGATGCTGCGAGATCGCCGCGTGGGTCACGTTCAATTCGCGCGCCGCCGCCGACAGGCTGCCATGGCGCGCCAGCGCCTCGAAAGCGCGCAACGACGCCAGTGAAGGGATCGAAGACCAGTCCATGCCACCTGTTAGCACAGCTTACATCAAGGAAACCATAGAAACTTCGCCTTTTGCTTCAGACATGGCATCAAGCTGTCAGTCAGCAGCAAAGGAAACTATCATGTTCGGCATTCTCGACAGCACTCTGCGCATCGCCTCCCGCTCGGACAAGGGGCAAAACTCCCTGCCACGCCGCGCGGCCGACACGAAGGTTGACGCGCAACTCGCCAAAGTCCGGTTTCGCACCCCGCAGGAGGCGGCGGAATGGGCGCGCAAACTTTAGCACCGGGCGGGCCCCGGCACACCGGGGCCCGTATCTTTGACCTTGCCCGACCACCCGCCATTGTCGAACCCCGGCCCCGGTGTTATCTGAGCGCAAACATCAGACAGACAGGAGCCCGCGATGACAGCGGATTATATCGTCAAGGACATCTCGCTGGCCGCGTTTGGCCGCAAGGAACTGGACATCGCAGAAACTGAAATGCCCGGCCTGATGGCCTGCCGTGAGGAATTCGGCGCCTCGAAGCCGCTGAAAGGCGCGCGCATCGTCGGCTCCTTGCACATGACCATCCAGACCGCCGTGCTGATCGAAACGCTGGTGGCGCTGGGCGCGGATGTCCGCTGGGCGTCGTGCAACATCTATTCCACCCAGGACCACGCCGCCGCCGCCATCGCCGCGGGTGGCACACCGGTGTTTGCCATCAAGGGCCAGACCCTGGCCGAACACTGGGATTATCTGGACCGCTCTTTCCTGTTCCCCGAGGACGAAAACGGCGTCGGCGCGAACATGATCCTGGACGATGGCGGCGATGCGACGCTTTATGTGCTGCTTGGCGCGCGTGTCGAAGCGGGCGAAACCGATCTGATCGCGGTGCCGACCTCGGAAGAGGAAGAAGTCATCTTCGCCCAGATCAAGAAACGCATGGCCGCCAGCCCCGGCTGGTTCACCAAGACACGCGCCGCCATCAAGGGCGTGTCCGAGGAAACCACCACGGGCGTGCACCGCCTCTATGATCTGCACAAGAAGGGGCAACTGCCCTTCCCCGCGATCAACGTCAATGACAGCGTCACCAAGTCGAAATTCGACAACAAGTATGGCTGCAAGGAATCGCTGGTCGACGGCATCCGCCGTGCTACCGACACGATGATGGCCGGCAAGGTCGCCGTGGTCTGCGGCTATGGCGACGTGGGCAAGGGCTCGGCGGCCAGCCTGCGCGGCGCGGGCGCGCGCGTGAAAGTCACCGAAATCGACCCGATCTGCGCGCTTCAGGCGGCGATGGACGGGTTCGAAGTGGTGACGCTGGAGGATGTGGTTTCCAGCGCCGACATCTTCATCACCACCACCGGCAACAAGGACGTGATCCGCATCGAGCACATGCGCGAGATGAAGGACATGGCGATCGTCGGCAATATCGGGCATTTCGACAATGAAATCCAGGTGGCCGCGCTGAAGAACCACAAATGGACCAACATCAAGGACCAGGTGGACATGATCGAATTGCCCAACGGCAATCGCATGATCCTGCTGTCCCAGGGTCGTTTGCTGAACCTCGGCAACGCCACCGGCCACCCCAGCTTCGTGATGTCGGCCAGCTTCACCAACCAGGTTCTGGCGCAGATCGAACTGTGGACCAAGGGCGACGACTATGCGCCGGGCGTCTATATCCTGCCCAAGCATCTGGATGAAAAGGTCGCGCGCCTGCATCTGGACCGGATCGGCGTGAAGCTGACGCAGCTGAGCGGTGAGCAGGCCAGCTATATCGGTGTGACGCCCGAAGGCCCGTTCAAGCCCGAGCATTACCGGTATTGATCGCCGCCGATCGGCGCTTAGAAACGGGGGGCCAGCGCCCCCCGTTTTCGCATCGGGCGCGCGGTTTTCACGGCTATCGGGGGTGCGCCGCCCAATGACTGGCGGCGCCTTATCCGCCTGAGCGGGGTTTCAGGATGTCAGCGCGCTCACGAACCCCTCGCGGATCACCGCCGGATCATGGGCCTTGCGCGCGAAAACCTGCCGCAACAGCGGCTCAAAATGTTCCAGCGGCAGCATGTCATAGGCGGGATCGAACGAAGCCTGGTCCCAGCGTTCGCAGAACTCGGCGCAGCTGTCGAAGCAGGGATGATCTTTGAACCGGTCGCGCGCGTTTTCGTCCCAGCCGTAATGGCGCGCGTAGTAGAGCATCTGGAAGATGCCGTGATGTTCGACCACCCAGGCGACATCCCAGCGCACGAAGGGGCGAATGACCTCGGCAGAAAAGCGGTCATGGTTTTGCGGCGCCAGCCCGTCACCGATGTCATGCAGCAGCGCGCTGATGATCCAGTCGATATCCGCCCCGTCGCGCTGCGCCCGCGTGGCGGACTGCAAACCGTGCTGGAGCCGCGTGATCGGATAGCCTTCCAGCGTCTGTTCGCCATGCCGGCGCAGCTCATCCAGAATGCGGTCGGCGGTCAGGGCGTGAAAGGGTTTTTCCAGCTTGTGCAGCAGTTGATAATCCGCTTCGGTGCCGTCTTTCATCTGGGTAAAGCTGACGGTCTCCGCCATGGGGATACGCCTTTCAGAACAGGGTCAGAACGCCGCCCATGACCGCGCAGGCCAGAGTGGCATAGCCACCATCGATGATCGGCAGCTCCTTTGGCTTCATGCCGAACAGCGCGTTCAGCGTGATCCACGGGGCGATGAAAAACAGGCCGATCCCCAGCCCGCTGACAATGCCTGCGCCCAGCGTGTCGATGCCCGACATGTTGAACGCGTGGCGCATCATCCCGGCGACGACCAGCACGCACAAGAACCCGTAGAACATCAACAGCGGCGACCCGCCCTTTGGCTTGCCATCCGGGCCGACTTCGACTCCGGCAGCCTTGATCCATTGTTTGGACAAGACGCCATACCAGACCGCGCCGATGGCGAATCCGGCGATAGCGGCAATCAGAACTGCGATATAGGCCATTGTGCTTCCCTCCGGTTGCGCCGCTTCGCGGCTTTGTTTGACGGTCAGGTTAAATGCGCTTTGATCGAAATCGAAGCGAAAAGATGCATTTCAGGCCCCGAGTTGCCCTATAGCCCGCCCATTTTGCACACGATCTGCCATTCTTCATCCGTCACCGGCTGCACCGACAGACGCATCGAGGTGACCAGCGACATCTGCGCCAACTCCGGCGTCGCCTTGATTTCCTTCAGCGTCACGTGGCGAGGGAACGGCTTTACGGCGCGGATATCGACACAATCCCAGCGCGGGTCATCGGTGGTGCTGTCGGGGTGCGACAGGGCGCAGACCTCGGCAATGCCGACGACCTCCAGCCCGATGTTGGAATGGTAGAAAAAGATCCGGTCGCCGATCTTCATCAGGCGCATGTTGTTGCGCGCCTGATAATTGCGGATACCATCCCATTCCTCGCCCGCGTCGCCCTTGGCAACCAGTTGATCCCAACTGAACTTGTTGGGCTCGGACTTCATCAACCAAAGGGCCATCAGCCGATCACCTTCTTCCATTCCTCGATCCGCACCTTGGCGAACAGCCCGGCCAGCGCATAGGGGTCGCTTTCGGCCCAGGCCTGCGCGGCAGTTTTGTCGGCGGCCTCGATGATGACAAGACTGCCGGTCATGGTGCCGCCTTCCAGGAACGGGCCGGCATAGGCCACGCAGCCCGTGTCGTTCAGATAGGCCAGATGCGCGTCACGGTTGGCCTTGCGCAGGGGCTCGTGGTCGGCCTTGTCGGTGCAGATCAGGGCGAAAAGGGGCATGGTCGGTCCTTTTTTGTCAGGCTTTGGCGCCGCGTTTGCCTGATCCGATCAGGGCGGGCGCGTGGGTGTCAAGCGGCCAGCGGGACCGCGCGGTCAGGGTCAGGTCATCGACATGGCCGGCGCGGAAGCGTTCCAGCCCGGCCCAGGCGATCATCGCCGCGTTGTCGGTGCAAAGCGCCAGCGGCGGCGCGATGAAAGGCAGATCGCCGGCCAGCGCCATCAGCCGGGCGCGCAAGACGGTGTTCGCGGCCACGCCGCCAGCCACGGCAAAGCCGGTGATGTCAGGGCACAGCGCCAGCGCGCGGCGGGTTTTCTCGGTCAGAACATCGGCGACGGCGGCCTGAAAACCGGCGCACAGATCGGCGCGGTCCTGCCGGGTCAGCCCGCCCTTGTCCGCCGCCACGGCATCCCGCGCTCGCATCAGCGCGGTTTTCAGCCCCGAAAAGGACAAATCACAGCCCGGCCGGTCCAGCACCGGGCGCG
>CAJQNQ010000327.1 GCA_905479725.1 uncultured Paracoccaceae bacterium
GCCCACCGGCCCTGCCCCGGCCAACAGGATCACAAGCCCGCCGATCTGCGGGATGCCGACCGCCAGCACCGACACCCAACCCCAGCGACGAAACCCGTCGGTCCCCAATCCCAGCAATGCGACCGCGCCGAAATAGGCATAGAGCAGGTCGCTCGGCGCGCTGGCGTCGCCCAGCAGGAAGGGCGCGGCGGTGCCCGACACAAGGCCCAGCGCCGCCAGGAACGGGCCATGCGCCCAGCCCAGGATCATCGCCAGCACGGCGGTGGCGGCCAGCGCGATCAGCGTCACGGGCGGCGAGAGCATCGCATAGAGGTGGAACGCCGCCAGAATGGCCGCCAGAAGCGCAAAGATCCCGGCGCCCGACAGGGTCGACGGCACGATCCGCGCCGGTCCGTCCTCGTCGCCCCAGCGGCGGCGGATGGCCTCTCCGGTGGCGATCAGGCCGGCGCCCAGAACCCCCGCCAGCGCGATGCGCAATTGCGGCGACAACAGCCCCGCCTCGATCGAATATTGCACCAGGAACACGGCGGCCATGACCAGCGCGGCCCCGGCGACGGGAAAGATCCAGTTGGCCCGTATCCAGCCGCCGAACGCCATGAGCGGATCGGGGCCCGAAGGGACCCTGAGGCGTCGCGCGGATCGGTCGCCCGCCCAGGCCGATGGCGCTGAAGGCTGCTCCGTCGCCGGTTCCGTGTCCTCGGCGGCTTGCGTCGGTAACGCCAACGGCGCGGCATTGGCAACGCCGTCTTGCGGCGAACTTGTCAGCAAGCGTTCGAGTTCCTCAAGCCGCCTGCGCAGCGCCCTGGTCCGGCGCATGGCGATCAATGCCATGACAAACGCGATCACGGCGAGACTGGTGGCGACCCCTGCGGACACGGCAATTCCCTTGCATTCTGGTGGACGCCGGGACCGTGATGGCGTAGGGCGACGCTATCGCAACCCTGCCACATCCAAAGCGGAGCTGTCATGACCTTCTCACGCCATTTGAAGATCGCCCCGTCGATCCTGTCCGCCGATTTCGCCAATTTCGGGCAGGAAATCGAAGCTGTCGAGGCCCAGGGCGCGGATTGGGTGCATGTCGATGTCATGGACGGTCATTTTGTGCCCAACCTGACCTTTGGCCCGCCCGCCGTCGCGGCCTTTCGCAAGCATGTGAAAACGGTGATGGACGTGCATCTGATGATCGCGCCGGTCGATCCCTATATCGAGGCCTTCGCCGAGGCCGGAGCCGACATCATCACCGCGCATGTCGAGGCCGGGCCGCATATCCACCGCACGCTTCAGGCGATCCGCGCGAGTGGCAAGAAGGCGGGCGTGGCGCTGAACCCGGGCACACCGGCGCAGGCCGTGGCGCATGTGTTGGACCTGACGGACCTGGTCTGCGTGATGACGGTGAATCCCGGCTTTGGTGGGCAGAGTTTCATCGATATGACGCAAAAGGTGCGGGATCTGCGTGCGATGATCGGCGACCGCCCGGTTCACATCGAAATCGACGGTGGCGTCACGCCGCAAACCGCACCGCTGGTGGCGCGGGCCGGGGCCGATGTTCTTGTCGCCGGATCGGCGGTGTTCAAGGGCGGAAGCGTTTCGAACCCGGCGGTCTATGGCGACAACATGCGCGCGATCCGCGCCGCTGTTGGCGCCGTCTCGGGGCATGATATCGTTTGAGCGCCGCCAGCGGCGCAGGCCCCCTGCCCCGCACAACAGTGACAGCAGCCCTCAAACGCCAAACCGGCGCGGAAACACCGCACCGGTTCGCCTTGCTGCATCGGGTTGGGACTAGATACCGCAAGATACGCAACTCTGAGCGCATACTACAGCGCCCGACTCCATCTTGAACAGAAGCGGGCGACGTGTCTCAAAGAACTCGTTAACGGTATCAGTATATGAAACCGGGCGCTGTCACGTCAGTATGAAAAACCATACCTTGGTCGTAGATCAGCCATCGCCAAGGGGGTTTCTGGACGAATCCGGAACCAGTCTTGCGCGCGCGCGCTGCGAATGAATGCTGAACACCTGATTGAGAAAAGCCGCCTTGATCAGCGCATGCGCGGTGGTTTCGACCCCCAGGGTTTCCCGCGCCAGACGCAGGTGCTTGTCTACCGTCGGCGGTGACAGCCCCATGATGGTCGCGATATCGGCCGATGTCTTGCCCTCGGCCACCCATTCCAGAACTTCGCGCTGACGGTCCGTCAGGCTGCCCCGCGCCGATGGATAGGGCAAGGTGGAAAGGCATCGATGTGCGATCGCCGCGGCGACAAAGATGGAATCGCGGTGTTGGTCCAGAACGCGGTCCACGTCCTCGTTGGTTCTGCCCTGCGGGGCAATCAGCGCCATCGCAGCGTTTCCGCGCGTCCGTTCCTTTGGAAAGCCGACGGAACACCCTGCCAACAGATTGTTGCGAAACGAGAATTCGACGGCCTCGGGCGAGGTTTCAAAATCCTCGGGTACGCCGCAGTCCTCGCGGGTGCTGGACCAGCCGATCACGCCGACATTGCGCAGCGCCCAATGAAAGGTGGTTGCCTGAAGATGGTAGGCTTTTTCAATCAGCTCGGCAGAGGCCTCGGGCGGCAGCGTCGTCAGAACCAGATAATCCTCGGGCGCGCCCAGTTTCGGGCCATGGGAATCGGGTGAATAGCCGTAGATAATGTGCTGAAAGCCCAGGGTCAGAAAGAAGCGGCGCGTCAAGGACCAGACCGTTTCCTGATCCTGCGCGGCCAATATGTTCGACAGGTGTTTGGAAAAGGTCGAGGCGCTAAGACCGGGAAAACCCGGTGAGCGTCGGTCTGCGGGCTGCTCGTTCAATTGCGCTCCACTCGTGTAAAAAACCAAGACAATCTGTCGACAAGCAAAGCGTGTCGCAAAATGGACGATTCGGAAAGCGGTGCTGCGCCATGCGGGCGCCAACATTGTCGGATTCTTGTTGTTTCTCAGGGACGAAACACAACCTAAGCAGGCAAAAGCGGCGTATTGAATGGAATCGCGCAAAAACGAAAGCGGGGCAGCATCCTCCGATGCTGCCCCGCCCTTGCAGAATGCGAAACCCTGTCGCGCTCAGTTGCCCAGCGTCTTGGCAACCTCGGCGGCGAAGTCCTCTTCCTTCTTTTCGATGCCGTCGCCAACCGCCATTCGCACGAACCCGGTGATTTCGACACCGGCGTCCTTGGCCGCCTGTTCGACGGACAGGTCAGGATTGATGACAAATTTCTGACCCAGCAGCGTGACCTCTTCCAGGAACTTCTTCATCCGGCCGGGGATGATGTTGTTCTGGATCACGGCGTCGGGCTTCGGCTTGGCGGCGGCGGCGTTTTCTTCCAGCGCCTTTTGCGTCTGCACCTCGCGCTCGCGCTCGACAATCGCCGGGTCCAGATCCGCCTCGCCCAGCGACATCGGCGCGGTGGCGGCGATATGCATGGCCAATTGCTTGCCGATGCCGTTGTCGGCACCCTTCAGGGCGACCAGCACTCCGATCTTGCCCAGACCGTCGGCGGCGGCGTTGTGCACATAGGCGGCAACGGCGTCCCCTTCGATGCTGGCCATGCGGCGCAGGGTCAGGTTCTCGCCGATCGTCGCGATGGCGCCGGTCAGCGTGTCGGCGACCGTCTTGCCGCCCAGATCGGTGGCCTTTAGCGCCTCCAGATCCGATGCGGTCAGCGCAGCGTCGGTGAACCCGCGCACCAGCGCCTGGAAATCGCCGTTCTTGGCGACGAAATCGGTCTCCGAATTGACCTCGACGGCCACGCCCTTGGTGCCCTCGACAGCCACGCCCACCAGCCCTTCGGCGGCGACGCGGTCGGCTTTCTTGGCGGCCTTGGCCAAGCCCTTGGTGCGCAGCCAGTCAACCGCCGCTTCCATGTCGCCATCGTTTTCGGTCAACGCCTTCTTGGCGTCCATCATGCCCGCGCCGGTCGAATTGCGCAGTTCTTTCACCATCGCAGCGGTAATCGCCATGGATCAAACTCCTTGAATTGGGAAGGCGGACAGGGTTTCCCCTGTCCGATGTCATCATGTGACGGTCGTGAAGCGATCAGGCTTCGGCAGCCGGTGCATTCTCGGCAGCCGGTTCGGCTTCGGCAGCGGGAGCCTCGTCGGCGACGGCCTCTTCGACCGGGGCCTCGTCCAGCGCGCCCAGGTCAACGCCAGCGGCGCCCAGCTGCGCCGACATGCCGTCCAGCGCCGCGCGGGCGACCAGATCGCAATAGAGCGAGATCGCGCGGGCCGCGTCGTCATTGCCGGGGATCACATAGTCAACACCGTCCGGCGAGCAGTTGGTATCGACCACGGCAACAACCGGAATGCCCAGCTTCTTGGCTTCCAGGATGGCCAGGTCTTCCTTGTTCACGTCGATCACGAACAGCAGGTCCGGCAGACCGCCCATTTCGCGGATCCCGCCCAGCGAGGCCTGAAGCTTGGTCTGCTCGCGCTCCATGCCCAGACGTTCTTTCTTGGTCAGGCCTTCGGCGCCGTTTTCCATCGCCTCGTCGATCGCCTTCAGGCGGTTGATCGACTGCGACACGGTTTTCCAGTTGGTCAGCGTGCCGCCCAGCCAACGGTGGTTCATGTAGAACTGCGCCGATTTTTCGGCAGCTTCGGCGATCGACTTCTGTGCCTGGCGCTTGGTGCCGACGAACAGGACGCGGCCGCCTTTTGCGACGGTGTCACGGACGACCTGCAGGGCAGCGTCCAGCATCGGCAGCGTCTGCGTTAGGTCCAGGATGTGGATGCCGTTGCGATCGCCATAGATGTATTCACCCATGCGGGGGTTCCAGCGCTGCGTCTGGTGACCATAGTGCACGCCAGCTTCAAGAAGCTGACGCAGCGAGAATTCGGGAAGCGCCATGAGGAGTTCCTTTCCGGTTTGCGCCTTGGCAGGGGATCAAGGGGCGGATGCCCCAACCGGTGGACCTTTGCGGATGTCCCCGCAACGGCCCGCCCCTGCCTGTGAAGTGAGCGCGCATTAGCCCCTGCCCCGCCCGATTGCAAGGGGATTCACGCCCGACGCTGTGGCTTCGGGGTCGATAGCGGTAACATCGTGGCGGGTCGGCTGTCTGTTTCG
>CAJQNQ010000328.1 GCA_905479725.1 uncultured Paracoccaceae bacterium
GCGCAGATCGATGGTCAGCGCGACCTGAAAGATCAGCGTCGGCAGGAACACGAACAGGAACAGATTGGCGCGGATCGGCAGGGTCTGGATCGCCTCGGCGCTGGCGGCGATACCCTCGGGCACCGGCAGCGCGATCAACGCCGTGGACAGCACGCCGATCAGAATGCCCATGCCCGCCAGGATCACCGTGGACGGCAGCCGCAGCCGGTCGGCCAGCGGATCGGACAGACCGATCACGGCGAACAGGCTGGCGACGATGGCGACGATGACAACGAGATCCATGCCGGCACGATAAACGCATTTCCCCCGCTGCGCGAGGCACCGGGGGAAATTATCACTATGTTGTCGATGTTTGGCGGGTCAGCCCTGTTTGCCGATCGCGGCTGCGGTATCCAGCATGCGGTTCGAGAATCCCCATTCGTTGTCATACCAGGACAGGATCCGCACCATCGTGCCATCCATCACGCGGGTATTGTCCAGCGCGACAACCGACGAGCGGGGATCATGGTTGAAGTCGATCGACACATTCGGGTGCGCGGTGACGCCCAGGACGCCGTTCAGCGGCCCCGAGGCGGCGGCGCTCAGCGCGGCGTTGATCTCTTCGATGGTCGTCGCGCGCGACGCCTCGAAGGTCAGATCGACGGCCGATACGTTGGGCGTCGGCACGCGGATCGCCACGCCGTCCAGCTTGCCGTTCAATTCGGGCAGCACCAGTCCGACCGCGCGGGCGGCGCCGGTCGAAGTCGGGATCATGCTCAGCGCCGCGGCGCGGGCGCGGTAGAGATCCTTGTGCATCGTGTCCAGCGTCGGCTGGTCGCCGGTATAGCTGTGGATCGTGGTCATGAAGCCCCGGGTGATGCCGACGCTGTCGTGCAGCACCTTGGCCACCGGCGCCAGGCAATTCGTGGTGCACGAGGCGTTCGAGATGATCCGGTGCGCGGGCTTCAGCGTGCCCTGGTTGACGCCGTAGACAATGGTCGCGTCGGCCCCGTTCGATGGCGCCGAGACCAGCACCCGCGAGGCGCCGTTTTCCAGATGGATGCGCGCCTTGTCGGCGGCCGAGAAGATGCCGGTGCATTCCATCACCACGTCCACATCCGACCAGGGCAGCTCCGCCGGGTTGCGGATTGCGGTTGCGCGGATCCGTCCGCGGCCGACATCCATCCAGTCCGCGCCGGATGTCACCTCGACCGGCAGGCGCCCGTGCACGCTGTCGAAGCGCATCAGGTGGGCATTGGTCTCGACCGGTCCCAGGTCATTGATCGCAACGATTTCGATATCGTCGCGGCCCTGTTCGATCAGAGCCCGCAGAACCAGACGGCCGATACGGCCAAATCCGTTGATGGCGACTTTGGTGGTCATGAGATGTCTCTCTTTCAGGCGTATTGGGCGCGATATCGAGCGCTATGTTGGCGCTAACAATTCGATTTTCGCGCCCGGGTCAAGCCAATTTTGCTGCGCTGCGTCGAGAGGGGCGGCGCCGGGGGCGGAGTGCCGGCGCTGTTCGTCACTGGATTTCAGTCCCTTCGGGGCCGATCCTCAGATCCGGATTCGGCACGAAAAAACCCGGCACGCGGGGCGCACCGGGTTGGCGTGTTCAATCGCGCCGCGTGGCGTCAGATCAGACGGCCCATGGCGCCGGCAACATCGGCCATGCGCGACGAAAACCCCCATTCGTTGTCATACCAGGCCAGCACACGCACTGTGCGGCCGACAACCTTGGTCTGTTCGGGGGCGAAGATCGACGAATGCGTGGTGTGGTTGAAATCGATCGACACCTTGGGTTCGGGGTCATAGGCCAGCACGGAACCCATCGCCCCGGCAGCGGCGTTGCGCATGATCTCGTTCACCTCGGCCTCGGTCACGTCGCGCGCGGCCTGGAAGGTCAGGTCCACGGCCGAGACATTGGGCGTGGGCACACGGATCGCCGAGCCGTCCAGCTTGCCCCTGAGTTCGGGCAACACCTCGCCCAGCGCCTTGGCGGCGCCGGTCGATGTGGGGATCATCGCCATGGCGGCGGCACGGGCGCGGTAGAGATCCTTGTGCCGGCGGTCCAGGGTCGGCTGGTCACCGGTGTAGCTGTGGATCGTCGTCATGATGCCCGATTCGATGCCGATCGCGTCGTTCAGCACCTTGGCCAGTGGTGCCAGGCAATTGGTGGTGCACGATCCGTTCGACACGACCAGATGGTCGGTCCGCAATTCGCGGTGATTGACGCCGTAGACGATGGTCTTGTCGGCGTTCTTCGCCGGTGCCGAGACCAGCACACGCTTGGCACCGCGCCCCAGATGCACGGCGGCCTTGTCGCGGTCGTTGAACTTGCCGGTGCATTCCAGCACGACATCCACGCCGTCCCAGTCCAGCTCCAGCGGGTCATAGGTCGACATCATGCGGATCGGACCGCGGCCCAGATCCATGGAGTTGCCTTCAATGCGGACCTGACCGGCGAAACGGCCATGCACGCTGTCGTATTTCAGCAGATGGGCGTTGGTTTCGATCGGTCCGGTGGCATTGATCGCGACCACTTCGACATCATTGCGTGCGCTCTCGGCGATATGGGCCAGGGTGCAGCGGCCGATCCGTCCGAAGCCATTGATGCCGAGTTTGATGGTCATGTGTCCAGCCTCCGCGGAGAAAAGATGCCTGTGTGTCCTGAGCGCGAGCGGCGACCCGTCACCCGTCAATCGAATTATGCCATCGTATACAGATTGAAACATGGCTAAGAAAGGGCAAGAAGCGAGAATTCGCAAGGCGTTAGCGCAAACCACGGGACGGCCGTGCGGTGTTTGCGTTAACACCTTTGCGCGGATGTCAAGCCGGGCGCATGCCGGGCACGCCTGCGCAGGGGGGCGAGGGCGCGCACCGGGCGTTGCATCCTTCGCGAGGCTCGCCTAGAACCCTCGCGGAAGCAGCGCGGACTCCGAATATGATTACCCAATTGCTGGTGGCCCTTTACCTGGTGGCGCTGAACCTTGCGGCATTCTGGCTGTTCGCCCGTGACAAGCGCGCGGCGATCAACGGCACCAGGCGAATATCGGAAGACCGATTGCTGGCCGTGGCCTTTCTGGGGGGCTCGATCGGCGCCAAGTTCGGGCAACTGGTGATGCGCCACAAGATCCGCAAGGAGCCGTTTCGCCAGCAGCTCAACGGGATCCTGGCTGTGCAGATCGTTGCCGCCGCTGCGGCTTTCGCCTTGTCGATGCTGGCCGGGGGATCGGCCCCTGTGGGGCCGCTCTGAGCGCTACGTCGCGCCGCTCGCCAGCGACACGAAGCGATCGACTTCCTGATCGGTGGTCGACCACGACGTCACCAGCCGCGCCTGCGAACAGCCTGTTGTGGCGCTGCCGGGCTCGCCGGGCCAGTCGTAATAGACCGCGCCCGCCTCGCGCAGACGGGCATGAATGTCGACCGGCAGTTCGATGAACAGCATGTTGCCGCCGCGCGGATGCACCAGGCGCACCCCGGCGCCCCGCAGCCCGGCTTCCAGCCGCGCGGCGCGGGCGTTCGCGGCGCGCGCCAGCGTCAGCCAAAGATCGTCGGTCAGATAGGCGTCCATCTGCGCCGACAGGTAGCGATGTTTGGAGACCAGATGCCCGCCGCGTTTGCGGCGCAGTTCGAATTCCCAGGCCCGTGCCGGATCGAAGATCACCACCGCCTCGACCCCAACAAGCCCGTTCTTGGTGCCCCCGAAACTGACCACATCGACACCCGCGCGCCAGGTCATTTCGGCCATGCTGCACCCCTCGGCCTCTACCGCGTTGGCCAGGCGCGCGCCGTCCAGATGCACCGGCAAGCCGCGCAGCCGCGCCAGCCCGGCCAGTTCGGCGATCTGTCCCACGCTGTAGCGCGCGCCGCGTTCGGTCAGGTTGGTCAGGCTGAGCATCCCGGGCTGGGCGTGATGCACGGCCGCTGGCGCCATGTCCAGAACCTGCGCCAGGTTGCCCGGGTCGATCAGCCCGTCCGGCCCGTCCAGCAGTGTCAGCTTGGCGCCGCCGGCATAGAATTCGGGCGCGTTGCATTCGTCTTCCTCGATATGCGCGACGCGGTGGCAATAGACGGTGTTCCAGGGCTGGATGAAACTGGCGATGGCCAGCGCATTGGCCGCGGTGCCGGTGGCGACCAAGTAGACCGCCGCATCGGGGGTCTCGAACAGCGCGCGGATCTTGTCGCGCACGCGGTCCATCGCCGCGTCGGCGCCGTAGCTTGGCGCAAAGCCCGAATTGGCCTGGATCAGCGCCTGTATTACGGCATCGGGCGCGGCGGAAGCGTTGTCAGAGGCAAGGAACATTGCCGGCTCCTGTCAGATGTCTTCGTCAATGATGTAGTCTTCCCAGTCTTCCTGCGGGATGTCGAATTCGCCCTGCGTGCGGCCCTTCATCGACTGCCCGGCGGTGTGCACCGAATTGGGATCGCCCGACACAAGCGGGTGCCAGTCGGCCAGGCCGCGCCCCTCGTTCAGGCGGCGATAGGCGCAGCTTCTGGGCATCCAGTAGCTGATTTCGTCCAGCGTCGCGGACGTCAGCACCACGCATTCGGGCACGATGGACTTGCGGGTCGCGTAATTCGCGCAACGGCAGGTCGCATCGTCCAGCAACCGGCAGGCGATGGAGGTGAAATAGACGTCACCCGTATCGGCGTCTTCCAGCTTGTTCAGGCAGCATTTGCCACAACCGTCGCACAGTGCTTCCCATTCATACTGTGTCATCCGATCAAGCGGTTTGTTGTCCCAGAATCGGGGCTTTAGGCCGGTGCGGTCGATCGGGTCGCTCATAGATCGGCCAGGATCGCGCGGGCGCGGGCGCAATCGTTATCCATCTGGGCGACAAATGCCTCAAGCGTATCAAACGTGGCTTCGGGGCGCAGATAGTCGACCAGCGCGATGGACAGGGCAGACCCGTATAGATCGCCGGAAAAGTCGAAAATGAAAGTTTCCAGATTGGGCGCGCTGCCTTTGAACATGGGCCGGATGCCCAGGCTGGCGGCCCCTTGGTACTGGCCCTGATGTGGCCCGTCCAGCACGTCAACCAACACTGCGTAAACCCCAAATTTCGGGGGGTGCAGCCCGTCGATAGACATATTGGCGGTGGGATAGCCCAGCTCGCGCCCGCGTTGCTCGCCGCCCACGACCGGGCCCTCAATGCGGTGCCAATGGCCCAGCATCGCCGCGGCATCATTGGGGCGACCATCCGTAAGGGCCTGGCGAATGGCAGTGGAAGACACCTCGCCTTTGTCGCCGTGCAGAAGTTCGGTGATTGTGACACCAAAGCCCATTTCAGCCCCGAAATTCTGCAGGTCAGTGGCGTTGCCCGCGCGACCCTTGCCAAAGCAGAAATCAGCCCCAACCACGATGTGCTTCAGGCCAAGCCCGCCCGTGATGACATTTTGCGCAAATTCACGCGGGGAAAGGGCCGAAAGTGCTGCGTTGAAATTAAGCTCATATAGCCGTGCGACTCCGAGCTTTTCCAAACGGTGGGCGCGGGCCTCGCGGCTCATCAGGCGGAACGACGCGGCCTCTGGGGCGAAATACTCCCTCGGGTGCGGCTCAAACGTCAGGATGCCTAAGGGGGCATCAATACTCTGGCCGGCACGGCGTGCAATGTCGATCACCGTCTGATGTCCAATATGAACACCATCGAAATTGCCGATGGCGACGCTGGCACCGCGATCGGCGGGATCAACATAGGTATAGTCGCGGATAATACGCATGGCCGCAGGGGTAGCGCCGTTGCAGAGTGGGTGCAAGCGGGATGCTCATCCGGCCCTGACGTGAGGGGTGACGGGTGTGACTTCGGTCACTTGTCGGTGCAACGCAAGGGTTGAAATGCAGAACCAAAGCGGGTGTTGAATTGTCGTGTTTGCGGAAACCCTAGCGTGATCCGAACGCTAACCTAGTCGAACTTGCCGGACGGTGCCAGAACCGTGGCTTCGCCAATCAGGACCTTCTTGCCGTTCACCAGACAGCGGCAATCCAGTTGCACGCGGCGTTTGGCGTGGTCGATACCGATCACCTCGACTTCGGCGCGAACCATATCACCGGGGCGCACGGGGGCCAGAAATTTCAGGGTCTGACCCATATAGACTGTGCCGTGACCCGGAAGCTGCTCGCCGATCACCGCCGAGATGAGGCCCGCAGTCAGCATGCCGTGGGCGATCCGTCCCTCAAAGATCGTGTCCTGGGCATAGGCATCATCCAGATGCACCGGGTTGCGATCGGTTGACACTTCGGCGAACATCTCAATATCGCGGTCGGTCACGACTTTGTTCAAGTGGCGCGTCATTCCCATCTCGATTTCCTCGATGGTGATGGTTCCGCGCGGCAGGTTGTCCAACATTCGACCCTCCGATGTGATCGCTGAG
>CAJQNQ010000329.1 GCA_905479725.1 uncultured Paracoccaceae bacterium
GGCATGGATCTCGTTGTCATCGTCGCCATCGTCGCCAGCCTGTTCGCAGTGATCGGTTTGTCCGATCCGCTGGCCGACCGGCTGCGGCTGCCCACCACGGTGATTCTGGCGGGCATGGGCATCCTGATCGGCGTGCTGTCCACGGCGCTGATCGCGCTGCCGGTGCCCGAAGGTATCGCCGCCAGCGCCGAAGCGATCCAGACCCTGCCGATCCGCGCCAATCTGTTCCTGTTCGTGTTCCTGCCGACGCTGATCTTTCAGGTCGCGCTGACCATCGACCTGCGCCGCATGCTGGATGACTGGGTGCCGATCCTGACCATGGCGGTGGTCGCGGTGGTGGTCAGCACGCTGGCCGTGGGCTATGCGATCTATCCGCTGTCCAGCCTTTCGCTGATGGCCTGCCTGATGATCGGCGCGATCGTGTCCACCACGGACCCGTCCGCGGTGGTCGGCATCTTTCGTTCGACCCCGGCGCCGCAGCGGCTGGCGCGCATCGTCGAGGGCGAGAGCCTGCTCAATGATGCCGCCGCGATCGCCCTGTTCGGCCTGTTCTTTGCCTTCGTCGCCTTCGGCATCCCGTCACCGCGCATCGAACAGGTCATCGTGGAGTTCCCCTGGCTGATCGCTGGCGGCGCGCTGTCGGGGTGGTTTCTGGGCCGGCTGGCGGTGGTCGGGCTGGCCCGGCTGGGCCACTACCCGCTGGGCCAGATGTCGCTGTCGGTGGCGTTGCCCTATCTGGTCTATCTGCTGGCCGAACTGGTGCTGCAATCCTCGGGGGTGATCGCCGTCGTTGCCGCCGGTCTGGCGCTGAATTTCAACGCGCCTGGCCAATTGACGTCATCCGCGCGGGCCAAGCTGCGCGACACCTGGGACCTGCTAGCCTATTGGGCCGGCGGCATGATCTTCGTGCTGGCCGCGCTGCGCATCCCCGGCCTGCTGGCGGATGTGCGCGCCTGGGATTTCCTGATGATCGGCGTGACGGTGATCGCCGCGCTGACGGCGCGGGCGGTGATCCTGTTCGGGCTGTTGCCGCTGCTGGGCCGGTTACGCTTGTCGCCGCGCATCGACCCGCGCTACCGCGTGGCGATCCTGTGGGGCGGTTTGCGCGGCGCCATCACCCTGGCGCTGGCGCTGGCGATCATCGAAAGCGTGCGCATCCCGCCCGACATCAAGCGCGAGGTCGGAATCATCGCCACCGGTTTCATGCTGTTCACGCTGATCGTGCAGGGCACCACGTTGCGTTGGGTCATCGGCCGGCTGGGGCTGGACCGGCTGTCGCCGCTGGACACCGCGCTGTCGGCGCAGGTCATCGCCGTGGCGCTGCAATCCGTGCGCGAAACCGTGACCGACACCGCCCGCGATTTCGGGCTGGCCCGCGACACCGTGCGCGACGAGGCCAAGCGCTTTGCCAGCCGCGTGGACGAGGCGGTTCTGCAAGCCGACGAGGGCAGCGCCATCGCCGACCGCGACCGCATCACGCTGGGGCTGGTGGCGCTGGCCGGGCGCGAGCGCGATCTGGTGTTGGAGCGCTTCCGTGACGGCCTGGTGCCGGGCCGCCTGGCCAACCGCATGGTGGCCGATGCCGACCGGTTGATCGAAGGCACGCGCAGCGGCGGGCGCCTGGGATACCTGCACACCGCGCGGCTCAGCGGTCAGTCCGGATTGCGCGACCGGCTGGCCAGCACCCTGCACAACCGGCTGCGCCTGTCGGCGCCGCTGGCCAAGCTGACCGCCGACCAGTTCGAACATCTGGTGTCGCTGGGGCCTGTCCTGCGCGACCTGCACGGCTTCATCGACACCCGGATCCGGCGCATTCACGGCAAGCGCGTGGGCGACCTGTTGCACGAATTGCTGGAGCGCCGGATGCAGGAGGTCGGGCAGGCGCTTGAAGGGTTGCGGCTGCAATTCCCGGGCTATGCCGAGGAACTCGAACGCCGCCTGATCCGGCAGATGGTGCTGGCGCAAGAGGAGGTCGAATACGCGGCGCTGGTCGATGACGGGCTGATCGGGCCCGAGCTGCGCCATTCGCTGGCCGCCTCGATCGGCGCGCGGCGCGCGGTGCTGGCCCGGCGCCCGCCGCTGGACCTGGCAATCCAGCGCGAGGTGCTGGTGGCGGGCTTTCCGCTGTTTTCGGACATGCCCGAGGAAACCCGCAAACGGCTGGTGAAACAGATGCGCACGGTCTATGCGCAGCGCGGCACGGTGCTGCTGCGCCGCGACGAGATGCCGCGCAAGGTCTGGTTCATCGCCTCGGGCGCGGTCGAGCAGGTGCGCGCCGGCCAGATCTACCGGCTGGGGCCCGGCGAGATGTTCGGCCATCTGACGCTGCTGCGGCGCATCCCGCGGCGCGGGCACATCACGGCGATCACCCCCTGCACCCTGCTGACGCTGGACGAGGCGCAGTTCATGGCGCTGCTGCGCGAGGATGACAGCCTGCGAAACGCGGTTCTGGCCAGCGCCGAAAAGCGCGGCGTGGCGGTGGATCAGGCCTGGCTGTAAGCCGATGTGTCGTGGTCAGGCGCGCCCGTTGACCGGGCCGAAGCGCTCGCGCAGCGCGTCATTCACCCGCCCCGGCACGAATTTGGACACGTCGCCGCCCAGCCTCGCGATTTCCTTGACCAGTTTCGAGGCGATCGCCTGGCGCCGCGCATCGGCCATCAGGAACACCGTCTCGATCTGGTCATCCAGCGCGCGGTTCATGCCAACCATCTGGAATTCATACTCGAAATCCGCCACCGCGCGCAGCCCGCGGATAATCACCTGCGCGCCCACGTCGCGGGCGCAATCGATCAGCAGGTTCTCGAACGGATGAGCGATGATTTCGGTGCCGGTGCGCGCGGTCAGCCCGGCGCATTCGGCCTCGATCATCGCCACGCGTTCATCGAGCGAAAACAACGGACCCTTGTCGCGGTTGATCGCCACGCCGATCACCAGCCGGTCCACCAGGGCCGCGGCCCGCGCGATGATGTCCATGTGCCCCAGCGTGAGCGGATCGAAGGTTCCCGGGTATAGCCCGATGCGCATGGTCTGTCCCTTCATTCTGGCCCGCCCGTCTGCTGCCGCGGGTCTGTTCCGGCCCCCGGCTTCAGGGGGTGTGCGGCGCCACGCAACATTATTGCGCGGTATTTTGCAAGCGCGGAATGGCGGGGCGCAGGCCGGTTGCGCAAACACGGGCCGTCACGGGCCATGGGGACCACAAGCAAGGCCAAGACCTCAGGGGCCACGGCGGGCCCTGCCCGGCATCTGTTCAAGCCCCGGTTCGCGCCCCGGTGCGCCTGGCCCGGCGCGGGTCAGTTGCCCATGATCATCCCAGTCAGCGCGTCCTTCTCCATCTGCAATTCGGACAAACGCGCGGCGACGACATCGCCGATGGAAATGAAACCGACCATGTCGTTGTTTTCCATCACCGGCATGTGGCGAAAGCGGCGGCTGGTCATGGTTTCCAGAACCGAATCCGTGTTGTCCGTGGGCGCGCAGCCCAGAACCGCGCGGGTCATGACCTTTTCGACCTTTTCCTCCAGGGCGCCGGCGCCCGAACGGCACAGTTCACGCACGATGTCACGCTCGGACACGATCCCCTTCACGTCCTTGCCGGTTGCCGACACGACGATGGCGCCGATCCGCTTGTTGGTCAGGATATCAACGACTTCCTTCAGCGTCGCCCCGGGCGGCACGGTCAACACGCCTGCGGCTTTGTTCTTGAGGATCTGGCTGACAAGCATGGCGGCACTCCTGTTTTTGTTATGCCTCAAGCGGACACATCGGGCGCGAGCTTGTCAAGGCGGTTTTCAACGCCCGGCCCGTCTTGGCCCGACGCGAGCAGCAGGGCAGCCCGGTCAACCTCGGGGTTCGGGACCAGGCTTTCAAGCCGCGCGACCTCGGCCCGGACACCGGACATCAGCGCATCGGCGAAGCGCTGGATGCGCGGCACATGGCGGTCATCGGCGTGGCGCACCAGAAAAAAGGATCGCAGCAGCGAAAACCGGTCGGACAGAACGCGCCGCACACCGGGCGTGGCGGGCAAGGCAAAGTCATGCACGACGCCCAGCCCCGCGCCTTGCCGGATCAGGTTGACCTGCACCGATACCGAGTTCGAGGCCACCGGCGGGTGATCGATGCCAAGATCGGACAGGTAGTCCAGCTCCCGGTCAAAGATCATGTCGGGGATATAGCCGATGATGCGATGCGCCTTCAGATCCGCCAGCGCGGTGATCGGCGGCGCAGCGGCCAGATATGCCTCGGACGCCGCCAGATGCAGGTGGTAATCGGCGATCTTCGTGGCGATCACCCGGCCCTGTTCCGGCTTGGACACGGCGATCACCATGTCCGCCTCGCGCCGGGTCAGGGAAAAGACGCGCGGCAGGGCGACGATCTGCACCTCAAGCCCCGGGTTGAGCGCCATGATCGCCGCGACCACCTGCGGCAACAGGTAATTCGCCGCGCCGTCCGGCGCCCCGATCCGCACCTGCCCGGAGATCCCCTCGCCGGCGCCGCTCAGCGTGTCGCGGGCGCGCTCCATTTCGGCCTCGATGGCCTGCGCATGGCTGACCAGCCGCCCGCCCTCGTCAGTCGGCAGATAGCCCTGGGGCGATCGGGTGAACAACCGCGCGCCCATCGCCGCCTCCAGCCGTGCGATGCGCCGCCCCACGGTAGCGGCATCCAGCTTCAGCACCCGGCCCGCGCGGCTCAGGCTTTGTCCGCGTGAAACGGCCAGAAATATGCGCAGATCGTCCCAGTGGGCCATCGCCCGCCCTTTGCAGAATTGCAAAACCCTTTTTGGCAAACTGCCCCTGTTCAGGCCATTTGTGCAAGGCTATTGTGCGCCCAAACCCAAGCAGGAGGATATCATGAGGGACATCGGTCACTGGATCGACGGCAAACTCGTTGCGGGCACCTCGGGGCGCAGCGCGGATGTGTTCAACCCCGCCACTGGCGAGGTTCAGGCCAGGGTCGCGCTGGCGTCGAAAGCGGAACTGGATGCGGCGATCGCCTCGGCCGCCAGGGCGCAGGTTGCCTGGGGCGCCACCAACCCGCAAAAACGCGCCCGCGTGATGATGGCGCTGGTCGGCCTGCTGAACCGCGACATGGACAAGCTGGCCGAAATGCTGTCCTCCGAACACGGCAAGACCTTCCCCGACGCCAAGGGCGACATCCAGCGCGGGCTGGAAGTGATCGAATTCTGCATCGGCGCGCCGCAGATGCTGAAGGGCGAATTCACCGACAGCGCCGGCCCGGGCATCGACATGTATTCCATGCGCCAGCCGCTGGGCGTTGTCGCCGGCATCACGCCGTTCAACTTCCCGGCCATGATCCCGCTGTGGAAGATGGGCCCGGCGCTGGCATCGGGCAATGCGATGATCCTGAAACCGTCCGAGCGCGACCCCTCGGTGCCGATGATGATCGCCGAACTGTGCAAGGAAGCGGGCCTGCCCGATGGCATCCTGCAAGTCGTCAACGGCGACAAGGAAGCCGTGGACGGCATCCTGGACAGCGAGATCGTGCAGGCGGTCGGCTTCGTCGGATCGACCCCCATCGCGCAGTATATCTACGAACGCGCGGCGCAGACCGGCAAGCGCGCCCAGTGCTTCGGCGGGGCCAAGAACCACATGATCATCATGCCCGACGCGGACATGGATCAGGCCGCC
>CAJQNQ010000330.1 GCA_905479725.1 uncultured Paracoccaceae bacterium
GTGCTGGGCGAGGAAAGCCCGAATTCCGTGCAGGCCAGCGCGCCGATCGAAACCTATCTGACCCTAGCCCTGAAGGATTGCTGACATGCGTGCGCAACCCACTGCCAGCCATTTCATTGATGGTGCCTATGTCGAAGACACCGCCGGAGCCGTGATCGAATGCGTCTATGCGGCAACCGGCGCGGTGATCGCGCGCCTTCACGAAGCCACGCCTGCGCTGATCGACGCCGCGCTGGCCTCGGCTGCGCGCGCGCAGGCCGATTGGGCCGCCCTGGCCCCGGTGGAACGCGGGCGCGTGTTGCACCGCGCGGCCAGCCTGATCCGCGTGCGCAACCGCGAACTGTCCGAACTGGAAACGCTGGATACCGGCAAGCCGCTTCAGGAAACGCTGGTCGCGGATGCGAGTTCGGGCGCCGATGCGCTGGAATACTTCGCGGGGTTCGCGCCGACCGTCACTGGCCAGACGATCGCGCTGGGCGGCGATGACTTCGTCTACACCCTGCGCGAACCGCTGGGCGTCTGTGTCGGCATCGGCGCGTGGAATTACCCCACGCAGATCGCCTGCTGGAAGGCCGCGCCCGCGCTGGCGTTCGGCAACGCGATGGTGTTCAAGCCGTCCGAAGTGACGCCGCTCTGCGCCCTGAAAATCGCCGAGATCTTCATCGAAGCAGGCGCCCCGCCCGGCCTGTTCAACGTGGTGCAGGGGCGCGGCGCGGTCGGCGCGGCGCTGGTCACCGATCCGCGCACAGATAAAGTGTCGCTGACCGGCTCTGTTCCCACGGGCCGCAAGGTTTACGCCGCCGCCGCCGACGGAATCCGCCATGTCACCATGGAACTGGGCGGCAAATCCCCGATCGTGATTTTTGATGACGCCAATCTGGACGACGCGGTCGGCGCGGCGATGCTGGGGAATTTCTATTCCACCGGGCAGATCTGTTCCAATGGCACGCGGGTGTTCGTGCAAAAGGGCATCAAGGCGCGCTTCCTGCAACGCCTGAGGGAACGGACCGAGGCGATTGTCATCGGCGACCCGCTGGAGGAGGCCACGCAGATGGGGCCCATGGTTTCGGCCGATCAACTGGACAAGGTGACGGCGTATATCGCCATCGGGCAGTCCGAAGGCGCCACGCTGATCACCGGCGGCACGCGGCTGGATCAGCCCGGCAACTACCTGCGACCGACTGTCTTTGCCGATGTCACCGACACCATGACCATCGCCCGCGAGGAAATCTTTGGCCCGGTCATGGCCGTGCTGGAGTTCGAGACCGAGAAGGAAGCGATCGCCCGCGCCAACGACACCGAATTCGGGTTGGCCGCCGGGGTGTTCACCGCCGATCTGGCGCGGGCGCACCGCGTGGTGCGCCGGTTCCAGGCGGGCACCTGCTGGATCAACACCTACAACCTGACGCCGGTCCAGGCGCCGTTCGGCGGCTCGAAACTGTCAGGCGTCGGGCGCGAGAACGGCCATGCGGCGCTGGAACACTACACCCAGGTGAAATCGGTTTACGTGGGCTCCGGTCCCGTCGATGCACCCTATTGATCGGGGAACGATGATGAACGCGGATTATGTGATCGTGGGCGCGGGCTCGGGCGGGTCGGCGGTGGCGTATCGGCTGGCCGAGGCCGGGAAATCGGTGATCGTCGTCGAATTCGGGGGCACGGATGCCGGGCCGTTCATCCAGATGCCCGGCGCGCTGTCCTATCCGATGAACATGGCACGATACGACTGGGGCCTGCAATCCGAACCCGAGCCTGGGTTGGGCGGGCGCCGCCTGGCAACGCCGCGCGGCAAGGTCATTGGCGGATCCTCCAGCGTGAACGGCATGGTCTATGTGCGCGGTCATGCGGGCGATTTCGACCATTGGGCCGACAGCGGCGCCGATGGCTGGTCTTACGCCGATGTGCTGCCCTATTTCAAACGCATGGAACACTGGCACGGCGCCGAAGATGCCGGCACCGGCACGGATTGGCGCGGCACCGACGGCCCCTTGCACATCAGCCGGGGCAAGCGCGAAAATCCGCTGTTCGATGCCTTCATCGACGCCGGTCGCCAGGCGGGCTACCCGGTCACGCGCGATTACAACGGCGCGCAGCAGGAAGGGTTCGGCGCGTTCGAGGCTACGATCTGGCGCGGCGAGCGCTGGTCTGCGGCCAAGGCCTATCTGAAACCGGCGATGAAAACCGGCCGTGTGGCGCTGCACAAGGGGCTGGCGGCGCGGGTCATCATCGAACAGGGCCGCGCGCGCGGCGTCGAACTGGTCGATGGCACACGGGTGATGGCCACGCAGGAAGTCATTCTGGCGGCATCCAGCCTGAACACCCCGAAACTGCTGATGCTGTCGGGCATCGGTCCGGGGGCGCATCTGTCCGAACACGGGATCGAGCTGGTTGCGGATCGCCCCGGCGTGGGATCGAACCTGCAAGATCACCTTGAAGTCTATATGCAGTTCGCCACCAAGGATCCGATCTCGCTGTTCAAATACTGGAACCTGTGGGGCAAGGCCTGGGTGGGCGCTCAGTGGCTGTTCTTCGGCACCGGGCCGGGCGCATCGAACCAGTTTGAAAGCTGCGGCTTCATCCGCTCGGCAGCCGGCGTGGACTACCCCGATATCCAGTATCACTTCCTGCCCATCGCCGTGCGCTATGACGGCAAGGCGGTGGCCGAGGGGCACGGATTTCAGGCTCATGTCGGACCGATGCGTTCAAAATCGCGCGGCACGGTGCGCCTGAAATCCGGCGATCCCGTCGCCGCGCCCGAAATCCGCTTCAACTACATGTCGCACCCGGATGACTGGTCCGAATTCCGCACCTGCATCCAGCTGACGCGCGAGATCATGGCCCAGCCGGCCATCGCGCGCTACACCAAGCATGAAATCCAGCCCGGCAGCGGCGCGCAAAGCGACGCCGATATTGACGCGTTCATCACCGAACACGCGGAAAGCGCCTATCATCCCTGCGGCACGGCCAGGATGGGGCGCGCCGATGATCCGATGGCGGTGGTCGATCCGCAGGGCCGCGTGATCGGTGTCGACGGGTTGCGCGTGGCCGACAGCTCGATATTTCCGCGCATCACCAACGGCAACCTGAACGGCCCGTCGATCATGGTCGGCGAAAAGATTGCCGACCATATCCTGGGACGCGATCCCTTGCCGGCTTCGAACCTGCAACCCTGGTTCAATCCGGCGTGGAAAACCTCGCAACGGTGAGGCGGATGACGTTCCTTCCTGGACGTTAAACGTTTGTTAAGGATTTTCGGACTCAGTCCTTGAGCGATCGTTTGCAACCCCCTAAGTCTGGGGGATGTTAAGGATTTGTTCGCGGTTCATTCTGATACTGGCACTCTCGGCCCTGCCCGTGGCCGCCGGTTCCGATCTGCGCGGCGCGGCGCGTATCATCGACGGCGATACGCTGGATGTGGGCGGCGCGCGGGTGCGCCTCTTCGGGATCGACGCGCCGGAATTGTCGCAAACCTGCGAAACGCCCCACGGGGATTGGGCCTGTGGCCGCTGGGCGCGCGATGTTCTGCGCGCCCTGGCCGACGGGCCGGTCACCTGCATCGGGCGCGGGAATGATCGATACGGACGGGTGATCGCGCGCTGTGACGCGGGGCAGGGCGACCTGGGGGCCGCGCTGGTCGAAGCGGGTGCAGCCACCGCCTATCGCCGCTATTCGACGGACTATGTTGCCAATGAGGCCCTGGCACAGGCCGGCAACCGGGGCATCTGGCGTCAAAATGGACGCGGAGTCGTCGATCCGGCCGAATTCCGCGCCGCGCGCCGGGCAGCGTCGGCGGCTGATTCTCCTGTTGCGACCTCCAGCGCCTCGAATGCCGCTGGCGATGCCATCGGCAACTGTGCGATCAAAGGCAACATATCGGCCAACGGGCGCATATTCCACGTGCCGGGGCAGCGCGATTATGACCGAACGCGCATCAATCCCGCGCGCGGCGAGCGCTGGTTCTGCTCGGCCCAGGAGGCGCTGGCGGCCGGCTGGCGCGCGGCGGCCCGATAAACACGGCCAGCCCCTGTCACGCGCCCGATTTTCTGCAATTCGTCAGACAATCGTGATCCAGATCAAGGGCGCCGGCGAGCCAATGGGAATAGTTTGAGATCAGAGAGAACGCCACTGACACGGAGACTGGAATGTCGCACACACCCCACGAACTCGCCGAGGAATTTCCCGCTGATGTGGAGAAAATGCATGCGCTCAAGCAATCGGATGCGCATTTCGCCAGGCTGTTCGACGACTACCACGACATCAACGGTCAGGTGCACCGCGCCGAAACGGATGTCGAGCCGACATCCGACGATCACCTGACAGAAATGCGAAAGACGCGCCTGGCGCTGAAAGACGAAATCGCGGCGATGCTCAGGTCGGCCTGACACCGGGAGACTAGACACCGGGCCGCCTGACACCGGTCAATAGCGTTCAACACGGGCCGCCGATGTGGCCTGTTTTGCGTCACCCCGGCGGATGGTCAATGCCGTAAGGCAAGACGCCGCGCCGGTCGAAATCGATCCGCAACCCCTGTTCAAGCGGCGGGACAGAGCGTTGATGGCAGTCCGGTCGCGCGCAGATGCGGCAGGAAATGCCGATCGGCTCGAAGGCCTGCGGATTGGTCAGGTCCATGTCGTCGGCATAGGTCAGGGCACCGGCATGGCGGATCTCGCATCCCAGACCGATGGCATAGCGCCGCACCGGCGCGCGGAACGAGCCGCCTTGCTTGGACACATCGCGCGCCAGGCAGAAATAGCGCACCCCGTCCGGCGTCTCGGCCAGCTGGCGCAGGAACCGGCCGGGTGTTTCGAACGCCTGATGCACGTTCCACAACGGGCAGGCGCCCCCGTAACGGGCGAATTGCAGGCGCGTGGCGGAATGCCGCTTGGTGATCGTGCCGGCCTGGTCGACGCGCACGAAGAAGAACGGCACGCCCTTGAATCCCGGGCGCTGCAAGGTCGACAGCCGATGCGCGACCTGTTCGATCGAGGCACCGAAGCGATCGGACAGGACTTCCAGATCATGGCGGGTTTCCTGCGCCGCGGCCAGGAACGGCCGATAGGGCAGCAGCGCGGCCCCGGCGAAATAGTTGGCCAGCCCGATCTTGGCGATGGCGCGGGCATCGTCCGAACGAAAGCGCGCCAGATCCAGCGTGGCCTCCAGCAGGTCGTTCTGGGTCAGCAGGGCCACCTGATGCAGGGTCTGGAACCGCCGGGTCGCCGCTGACGCCTTTGTTGATAAAGTGAGGGTCTGCCGCTGCGGATCGTAGCGCCGCAGCAGTCCATCATCGGATAACTGCAAGCTGATCCCGCGCCGCTCCAGCAATTTCGCGGCCTGGGATTCGATGCTGTCCGGTCCTTGCGCGAAATGCTCGGCGGCGCGGTCCACGGCGTCGATATAGTTGTCGCAGTAGTGAAAGAAATCGCGCACCTCCTCCCAGGGGGACGCGGACAGAACCTGATCGTCGCGCCCCAGGGCCTCGTCCAGCGATGCCAGCCGCTCATGCGCCTCGCGGTAGGCCCGGTGCAGCGCCAGCAGCGCCCGCGCGACCCCTGGCGCGTTCGAGGCCACAAGTCGCAGATCGGCGGCGGTCGGCGGGGGCGTGGGAAAAACCGGGTCGGCCAGCGCCTCGCGCAGGTCCGACACCATGCGCTCGCTGTCGCCGGTGGACAATTCGGTCACATCCGTGCCGAATTCCCGCGCCAGCGCCAGAACCACGGCGGTGGAAACCGGGCGGTTGTTGTTCTCCATCTGGTTCAGATAGGGCAGCGACACGCCCATCCGCGCGGCGAACTCCTTTTGCGTCAGTTCCAGTCGCGTGCGGATTTCGCGCAACTTGGCGCCGGCATAAAGTTTTTGAATGGCCATGATCGCCCCTGACTTTGCAACAGCGCCACGCTAGCTTTGCAAACCCGGAAATCCCAGAGATATTTCCGCCCCGGGGTCAAAGGCCCAAACTCTTGTTGCGGCGAATGACGAGAGCGATGGCGACGATCGAGCCCAGGCAACTGAGCGCCATGATGGTCAGCAATGGCCATGCCCCGGTTTGCGGCGTCAAGACCGCGCCCGCCAGCGCCGAAAGCGCCGCGCCGCCGCCAATCATGATGGCCCCGCCAAGCCCCGCCGCCGTGCCGGCCAGGTGCGGGCGCACCGACAGCATCCCGGCGTTCGAATTCGGCAAGACCATGCCATTGCCGACGCCCACCAACAGAAACGGCAGGAAGAATCCCAGCGCGCCGCCCAGGCCGGTGATCACGGCACCGATTTGCACGATCAGGCCCGCCGCCATCGCGACATTTCCATACACGATCATGCGATTTGTGCCGATGCGCGTCGAATAGCGCCCGGACAGGAAATTGCCCGCGCCATAACCCAGCCCGGTCGCGCCGAAATAAAGGCCCAGCTCGCTTGGGGTCAGGTTGTAAAGAACCGTGCCGACGAATGGCGCGCCACCAAGATAGGCAAAGAACACGCCCGAGGCGAAAGCCGTGCTCAGCACATAGCCCCAGAATCGCGGGGACATCAGCAGTTCAGGGTATTCGCGCACCTGCGCCCTGAAACTGGTCGGCCGGTTGACCGCGGTTTCACCCAGATCGGCCCATGTCAGCGCCCAGACCGCCAGACCCAGCACCAGCAGCACCAGAAAACTGGCCTGCCAGCCGTAGACTTCATCCAGCGCGCCGCCGATCACCGGGCCCAGCATTGGCACAACGGACATGCCCAGGGTCACATAGCCGATCATCGAGGCCGCGCGGTCCTCATCGACCATGTCGCGCACGATGGCCCGGCTCAGGGCCAGCGATGTCGCGATCGAAGCCTGCAACATACGAAACACCAAAAAGATCTCGGCGTTTGGTGCCAGCAGCGTGCCAAGGCTTGCGACCGCAAATACACCCATTGAAATCAACAAGATGCGCCTGCGCCCATAGCGGTCCGAAATCGGACCGATCACCAGTTGCAGGCCCGCGCTGAAGGCCAGATACAACGAGATCGACAACTGCATGGTCCCGTAATCGGCCTGAAAATACGCGGCCATATTGGGCAGCGACGGCAAGAAAATGTTCATTGAAAGCGCGGAAATCCCGGCAATCAGGATCAAGGTTGCGATATGCGGAGGGGTGGTGCGGTCAAGGAACCGCGGCACGGCTGTATTCATTTCACAAGTGTAGTGACGTGCCCGGGGGAAGTCCAGCGGTTAACCCCCGGGTTTGGGCTCTTCCGGCATCAGGTCGCAAGGATCGAGTCGGGCATTTGCGGATTTGCAATTAGCATCCCGTCCTTGCCAACTGCTTTGCAAATTTCCTTGATTTTGCTTCCCCTTGCCGCCTTCCAGCCGTAGATTGCGCGCAAATCCGAGGAGGGGCCCGATGAAGGACATTCTGCAAGAGCTGGAACACCGCCGCGAGACCGCACGGCTTGGCGGCGGCCAGCGGCGGATCGACAGCCAGCATGCCAAGGGCAAGCTGACCGCCCGCGAACGCATCGAACTCTTGCTCGACGAGGGCTCGTTCGAGGAATTCGACATGTTCGTCGCCCATCGCTGCACCGATTTCGGCATGGAGAAAGACCGCCCCTCGGGCGACGGGGTGGTGACCGGCTGGGGCACGGTCAACGGCCGCATGGTCTATGTGTTCAGCCAGGATTTCACGGTGTTCGGCGGCTCGCTGTCGGAAACCCATGCGCAGAAAATCTGCAAGATCATGGATATGGCCATCCAGAACGGCGCGCCGGTGATCGGTCTGAACGATTCCGGCGGGGCGCGCATTCAGGAAGGCGTCGCCAGCCTTGCCGGTTACGCCGATGTGTTTCAGCGCAACATCATGGCCAGCGGTGTGGTGCCGCAGATCAGCGTCATCATGGGGCCCTGCGCGGGTGGCGCGGTCTACAGCCCAGCGATGACCGACTTCATCTTCATGGTGCGCGATTCGTCCTACATGTTCGTGACCGGGCCCGATGTCGTGAAAACCGTCACCAATGAAATCGTCACCGCCGAGGAACTGGGCGGCGCGGGCACGCATACCAAAAAGTCATCGGTTGCGGATGGCGCGTTTGAAAACGATGTCGAGGCGCTGACCGAAGTGCGCCGGCTGATCGACTATCTGCCGCTGAACAACCGCGAAAAGCCGCCCGTTCGCCCGTTCTTCGATGACCCCAACCGGATCGAAGACAGCCTAGACACGCTGATCCCCGACAATGCCAACACGCCCTATGACATGAAGGAACTGATCCTGAAAGTCGCCGACGAAGGGGATTTCTACGAGATCCAGGCCGATTTCGCCAAGAACATCATCACCGGGTTCATCCGGCTGGAAGGGCAGACAGTGGGCGTGGTCGCCAACCAGCCGATGGTGCTGGCCGGCTGTCTGGATATCGACAGCTCACGCAAGGCGGCGCGTTTCGTGCGGTTCTGCGATGCCTTCGAAATTCCGATCCTGACGCTGGTCGATGTGCCTGGATTCCTGCCGGGCACCGGTCAGGAATATGGCGGTGTCATCAAGCACGGCGCGAAGCTGCTGTTCGCTTATGGCGAGGCAACCGTGCCGAAGGTGACGGTGATTACCCGCAAGGCCTATGGCGGGGCCTATGACGTGATGGCCTCGAAGCATTTGCGCGGCGATTTCAACTATGCCTGGCCGACCGCCGAAATCGCGGTGATGGGCGCCAAGGGCGCGACTGAAATCATTCACCGGGCCGATCTGAGCGATGCCGACAAGATCGCGACCCATACCAAGGATTATGAAGCCCGCTTCGCCAATCCCTTTGTCGCGGCCGAACGCGGGTTCATCGACGAAGTCATCCAGCCGCGCGGCACGCGGCGCCGTGTTGCCCGCGCGTTCGCCAGCCTTCGCAACAAGAAGCTCACAAATCCGTGGAAAAAGCATGACAACATCCCGCTGTAGCCCGGCGGGATGGTCCCCCAGCATCTTTGGGCTGCACATCACGTTTCCGCTAGATGTTGATTTTTTGACCGTCCAGGAACCGCGCATTGGTGCGGCTTGGCAACAGAACGGCTTGCAAGCCCCCATGTTTGAACGGAAAAACTGGCAAATACCCCCGATATGGGATATGGTCCCTCTTGGCGCAAGCATGTCTGCTTGTGCGAATTTAAGCATCCGGACCCTTGGGGCAGCCCAGCGACCGGGGCGTGCCCAGAGCAGGA
>CAJQNQ010000331.1 GCA_905479725.1 uncultured Paracoccaceae bacterium
GCCGCGCGGCTGAACCCGCCGTCACCGCCCGAGCAACCGATCATGCTGCGGCTGGTTCAGGGCAACGTGCCGCAGGACCAGAAATGGCAGCCAGATCTGGTGCGCGGCTTCTTCGAGCGGCATCTGGAACTGTCGCGGCGCCCGTCCGAGGAGCCGCTGGACCTGATCGTATGGCCCGAATCCGCCGCGCCCTTCCTGCTGGAAAACCCGGGACCGGGGCTGGAGATGATCGCCCGGTCCGCCGGCGTGCCGGTGGTGCTGGGCATAGACCGGAGCGATCGCTCGCCTTCCGGCACGCGGCGATTCTACAATTCGCTGGCCTTTCTGGATGAAACCGGCACCCCGCTGGAGGTTTATGACAAGGCTCATCTGGTGCCGTTCGGCGAATATATCCCCCTGATCGGTTCGCTGGTCGAAGGCTGGGGCGGATTGGCGTCGCAGGCGCTGTCGGGGTATACGCCCGGTCCCGGTCCGGTGGTCATGGATCTGGGCGATGCCGGGCTGGCATTGCCGCTGATCTGCTACGAGGCCATATTCCCGCGCAATCTGCGCACCGAGCAACGCCCGGATTACATCCTTCAGATCACCAATGACGCCTGGTTCGGCACAAGGACCGGACCCTACCAGCACCTGGCCCAGACCCGGTTGCGCGCCATCGAACTCGGCTTGCCACTGGTGCGCGCGGCGAACACCGGCGTTTCGGCGATGATCGACGCGCGTGGGCGGATCACCGGCAGCCTGCTGCTGGGGCAGATGGGGATTCTGGACGCGCGCGTGCCCGGGGCGCTGGCGCCGACGGTTTATGCCCGCACCGGCGACACCCCCTGGTATCTGCTTTTGTCGCTGGGCATCCTTGCGTTGCTTTGGCGCGCCTGGCGGCGGCGGAAAGCCGTTGACGGCGCGCGCGCGGCGCGGTAGCGGCTGACATCTGCTGTCACAACGGCTTCCTGGCGTGACAGTCAACACACAATGGAGCACGTCCCCCATGAGCCGAAACAACTACGTCTTCACCTCGGAGTCTGTCTCCGAAGGGCATCCCGACAAGGTCTGCGACCGGATATCCGACGCCGTCCTGGACGCCTTCCTGGCCGAAGAACCCGAAGCGCGCGTTGCCGCAGAAACCTTTGCCACGACCAATCGCGTGGTGATCGGCGGCGAAGTCGGCCTGTCCGATCAGGCCAAACTGACCGAATACATGGGGCGGATCGACCAGATCGCGCGCGACTGCATTCGCGATATCGGGTATGAGCAGGACAAGTTCCACTGGCGGACGGTGGAGATCACCAACCTGCTGCACGAACAATCCGCCCATATCGCGCAGGGTGTCGATGCCGCCGCCGACAAGGATGAAGGCGCCGGCGATCAGGGTATCATGTTCGGCTACGCCACGGACGAGACCGAGGCGCTGATGCCCGCGCCGATCCTGTATGCCCACGCGATCCTGCGGCGGCTGGCCGAAGCGCGCAAGTCGGGCGAGGCGCCGGTGCTGGGGCCGGACGCGAAGTCGCAACTGTCGGTGCGCTATGTGGATGGGGCACCGGTCGAGGTGACCTCGATCGTGCTGAGCACCCAGCATCTGGACGCGACGATGGATTCGGCCGATGTGCGCGCGGTGGTCGAACCCTATATCCGGCAGGTCCTGCCCGATGGCTGGCTGAACGATCAGACCGTCTGGCACGTGAATCCGACCGGAAAGTTCGTGATCGGCGGTCCGGATGGCGACGCGGGCCTGACCGGCCGCAAGATCATCGTCGATACCTATGGCGGCGCGGCCCCGCATGGCGGCGGCGCGTTTTCGGGCAAGGATCCGACCAAGGTGGACCGCTCGGCCGCCTATGCGGCGCGCTACCTGGCCAAGAACGTAGTGGCCGCAGGGCTTGCGCGGCGCTGCACTCTGCAACTGTCCTACGCGATCGGCGTGGCGCGGCCATTGTCGATCTATGTGGACACCCATGGCACAGGCGTGCTGCCCGACGCGCAGATCGAGGCGGCGGTCAGCGGCGCCATGGACCTGACGCCGCGCGGTATCCGCACCGCGCTGGGCCTGAACCGGCCGATCTTCGCGCGCACTGCGGCTTACGGCCATTTCGGGCGAGCGCCCGAAGCGGATGGCGGCTTCAGCTGGGAACGCACCGATCTGGCCGAGGCGCTGAAAAGGGGGCTGTGAACCCGGTCGCGCTGCGGTGAATCCAATCAGACGCGGCGCGGCGCAATCCGGGGTAGGGTGGGGTTTTACCCCACCATCCACCAACGCAATGGTTTGGCGACGGTCCGCTGGAACATCGGCTTGGCCCTGGCCGCCGTCAATTCAGGCTTCCATCGTCGGACTCGCCGGCGGCCGGGTTCAACGCTCCGTATTTTGCGCCCTCACCGGGTGCGCCCCTTGCGCGTCGGCGCAGGCACAGCTATGGCCGCGTGCCATGAGCGATACCGACCCCAAACCCGACCTGCCCCCGCATCCGGCGCTGACCGCGCTGCGCACGCATCGCAATTTTTATGGTCGTGTGCACGGTAAGACCCTGCGCCCCAGCCAGAAAATCTATCTGGCGAACGACCTGGCCGAGCTGCGCCTGCGCGGCGTCAGTTTCGACGAGAACCCTGACCGGCGGGTGCTGGACCTGGCGAAGTTGCCCGGGCAGGGCGAAATCTGGCTGGAGGTCGGTTTCGGCGGAGGCGAGCACCTGGCGGCGATGGCCGGGCGCTACAGCCAAGTGCGGTTCATCGGCTGCGAGCCCTTCGTCAACGGTGTGGCGATGCTGCTGGGGCTGCTGCGCCGGAACCCGGTGGCAAACACCGCGATCCACCCGGGCGACGCGCGCGACCTGTTCGACGTGTTGCCCGATGGCTGCCTCCACAAGGTGTTTTTGAACTACCCCGATCCCTGGCCGAAGGCCCGGCATCATCGCCGCCGTTTCGTGACGCCCGAGCATCTGGACCCGCTGTTTCGGATCACCGTTCCGGGCGCCGAATTCCGCGTGGCCACCGACATCCCCGATTACGCGCGCCAGACGCTGGAAGAAGTCCCGCTGGCGGGGTTCGCGCTGGTATCGGACAGCGGCGTGGCCTGGGACGACTGGGTGCCGACCCGCTACGAAACAAAAGCCCTGCGTGAAGGGCGCACACCGCGCTACATGACCTTCCGCCGCGCCGAAACCCGCCCGCAGCGGTGAAACGGTGCCGCTGGCGCGGCCCGCGATCAGCCCGGCCCCGGGTGGGCCGGCCGGCGTCAGGGGGCGTTGCCCCCTCGGGCCTGCGGCCCTTCACCCCCAGGATATTTCGGGCACAAAGATGCGGCTCAGGGCAGGGTGAGCGTTTGGGCCAGGGTCATCGTGGCGCGGTCATAGAGCAGCACCGTGTTCTGGTCGGTGACGACGATCAGCCAGGCGCGCGCGAAGGTGACGGCTTCGGCCCGGGCGTTGTCGGGCAGGGTGATGCTGTCGGGCAGGTTGGGCAGCGGGGCTGGTGTGCCCAAGCGCGTGACAAGCAGGCCGGTGATGGTTAGAAGCCCGAAGATCATCACCCCGGCGAGGGTGCCGACCAGAATTTTCAGAAACCGCACATCGGGCGGGAGGGGTGTAGTGTCTTCTTCATCGGACATGGATGACGGCCTGATTGATGCAATCGATGTGGTGATCGGTGCGAACCCGCCCCCCCGCCTTGATAAGGCCTTGGCGCGCGATGTGCCAGAGGCGGTGGCGTTGTCGCGTTCGCGCTTGATGCGGTTGATCGCCGAAGGGGCGGTTTCGCAAGGCGGGGAGATTGTGACCGACGCCAGGGCAAAGGTCATCGAAGGCGATGTGTTGACGGTATCGGTGCCCCGGGCGCAGGTGCTGGAGGCGCGCGCGCAGCCGATCCCGCTGGACGTGGTGTTCGAGGACGCGGCTTTGATCGTTGTCAACAAGCCCGCTGGAATGGTCGTGCATCCGGCGCCGGGCACGCCCGACGGCACGCTGGTCAATGCGTTGCTGCATCACTGTGCCGACAGTCTGTCGGGGATTGGGGGGGCGAAGCGGCCGGGTATCGTGCACCGGATCGACAAGGATACATCCGGATTGCTGGTGATCGCCAAGACCGACGCGGCGCATCATGGC
>CAJQNQ010000332.1 GCA_905479725.1 uncultured Paracoccaceae bacterium
CCCCCATGTTTGAACGGAAAAACTGGCAAATACCCCCGATATGGGATATGGTCCCTCTTGGCGCAAGCATGTCTGCTTGTGCGAATTTAAGCATCCGGACCCTTGGGGCAGCCCAGCGACCGGGGCGTGCCCAGAGCAGGAGTATCGCATGTCCAAAACCACTATCTCAGCCCTGGTGGCTGTTCTCGGCCTCACCGTCCTGGCCGGCTGCAACCAAAGCCGTCAGGAAGAGTTCGTCATGGTCGAGCCCGTTCCGCAGCCGATCTACGTCGAGCCTGTGTCGAACAAATACTGACGTCACGCCTGACCGCGTGATCGGACGGGCGGTGCCGCATGCGGCGCCGCCCGTTTGCCTGCCTGCGAATCCGGCGTTCAGCCGGCCAGCGTGCGGGGGGGTGCCATGCTGAAGCATCGCGGCTTTCCCGGGCGCCTGCCCGGCACCGATTTCCAATTTACCATTCGCCGCGCCAACAAGGAGGGCGCCACGCCCCTGGTCGCGCGCCGGCGTTTTGCCGACCGCCGCCCCGCCGACCGCCGCGCGGATGCCGGGTTCCTGGCCGCCCTGTGGGAGCATTTCGGCGACGAGCCTTTCGAGCGCGGGAACCTGGATGCCGGGCGCCTGTCCTGGCTGCTGGAGCGTGAGGTCCTGCGCGCCGAGGATCCGTTCGATCCGGCCAGCTATGACGCCTTGCTGCGCATCGACGTGGCCTGCGCCCAGATCAGCTTTCCCGATGTGTTTTCCGGCGACGCCGAACCCATCGACTGGCAGGATGACGAGCCGTGATGCGCCCGTCCCGCCAGCCTATCATCCATCAAGCGGGGTGCCGCCGCGCCCTCTGTCCAGCCGTTCATTGCGGGGCCCGTTCGGGCCCGGAGGAGTGAGAATGTTCAAGAAGATCCTGATCGCCAACAGGGGCGAGATCGCCTGCCGGGTCATCAAAAGCGCCCGCAAGATGGGGATCGCCACGGTCGCCATCTATTCGGATGCCGATGCCAACGCGCTGCACGTCAAGATGGCCGATGAAGCCGTGCGTATCGGCCCGGCGCCGGCCAACCAGTCCTATATCGTCATCGACAAGGTGATGGAGGCGATCCGTCAGACCGGGGCCGAGGCCGTGCATCCGGGCTATGGCTTCCTGTCCGAGAACATGAAATTCGCCGAGGCGCTCGAGGCCGAGGGCGTCGCCTTTGTCGGCCCGCCCAGCCCGGCGATCGAATCGATGGGCGACAAGATCACTTCGAAGAAGATCGCACAGAAGGCCGGCGTCAGCACGGTGCCCGGTTACATGGGCCTGATCGAGGATGCCGAGGACGCGGTCAAGATCTCGAACCAGATCGGCTACCCGGTGATGATCAAGGCCTCGGCCGGGGGCGGCGGCAAGGGGATGCGCATCGCCTGGAACGATGACGAAGCGCGCGAAGGCTTCCAGTCCTCGAAGAACGAAGCCGCCAGCAGCTTTGGCGATGACCGGATTTTCATCGAGAAATTCGTCACGCAACCGCGCCACATCGAAATTCAGGTGCTGGCCGACACGCATGGCAACTGCGTCTACCTGCACGAGCGCGAATGCTCCATCCAGCGCCGCAACCAGAAAGTCATCGAAGAGGCCCCCAGCCCTTTCCTGGACGAAGCCACGCGCAAGGCCATGGGCGAACAGGCCGTCGCCCTGGCCAAGGCCGTGGGCTATACCAGCGCGGGCACAGTGGAGTTCATCGTCGACGGCGACCGCAATTTCTACTTCCTGGAAATGAACACCCGCCTACAGGTGGAACACCCCGTGACCGAACTGATTACCGGTGTCGATCTGGTCGAACAGATGATCCGCGTGGCCAGTGGCGAGGCCTTGCCGTTCCAGCAGTCGGATTTGAAGATCAACGGATGGGCGATGGAAAGCCGCCTTTACGCCGAAGACCCCTATCGCAACTTCCTGCCCTCCATCGGCCGCCTGACGCGCTACCGCCCGCCGGTCGAAGGGCCGACCGCTTCGGGCGGGATCGTGCGCAACGATACCGGCGTCTTCGAGGGCGGCGAGATCAGCATGTATTACGACCCGATGATCGCCAAGCTGTGCACATGGGCCCCGACCCGCGCCGACGCGATCGAGGAAATGCGCGTGGCGCTGGACACGTTCGACGTGGAAGGCATTGGCCACAACCTGCCGTTCTGCTCGGCGGTGATGGACCATCCGAAATTCGTGTCCGGCGACATGACCACCGCCTTCATCGAAGAAGAATTCCCCGATGGGTTCCAGGGCGTCGACCTGCCCGAGGCAACGCTCAAACGCGTCGCCGCGGCGGCGGCGGCCATGAACCGCGTGGCCGAAATCCGCCGCACCCGGGTGTCGGGCCGGATGGACAATCATGAACGCAAGGTCGGCGGCGACTGGGTCGTCTCGCTTCAGGGCGTGGATTTCTCGGTGACCATCCGCGCGGATCGTAGCGGCGCCGATATCGATTTTGCCGATGGCGGTTCGATGCGCGTCGAATCCGACTGGACCCCGGGCCAGTCGCTGGCACGCCTGCTGATCGACGGGCAACCGCTGGTGCTGAAAGTGGGCCGCATTTCCGGCGGCTACCGCATCCGGGTGCGCGGCGCCGACCTGAAGGTTCACACCCGCACGCCGCGCCAGGCGGAACTGGCCCGGCTGATGCCCGAAAAACTGCCGCCGGACACCTCGAAGCTGCTGCTATGCCCGATGCCGGGCCTTGTGGTCAAGCTGTCGGTCGCCGCGGGCGACGAGGTCTTTGAGGGCCAGGCGCTGTGCACCGTCGAAGCGATGAAGATGGAAAACATCCTGCGCGCCGAAAAGAAAGGCGTGGTCAGGAAGATCAACGCCGAAGTCGGCGGCTCGATGGCGGTGGACGACGTCATCATGGAGTTCGAATGAGATGACGGGCGCGTCGCTCATCGCCTCGCGCCGCGCACCGGCTTCATCTTGCCTGAAATACTCGCAGGGGGGGGCGGCGCAGCCGACCGGGGACAGCAGTCCCCGCGCCGCCGACCGTCCGCGTCACCGCCCGGCCGGGTTGCGCTCCAGAAACTCTTGCCGCCGCAGCGGGAAATGGTCGATCGCGGCCGAAATCTCGCGCACGTCGCGCGGTGACGGGCGGCGCTGCTTGATCTGGCCGTCCTTCTCGATGATCGCCAGCATGAACCCGCGCGGGCGCAGCATCTGGCGCAGCAAGCTGCCCGAATTGCGGTCGGCATCAAAGAGCACCACGACATCGCGTTCCAGCAGATCCGCCTGCTGCTCGCGGATGTCCTCCATCTGCCGGATGAACGCCGGATCGCGCGGCGAATTGGCCATCACGGCCACGATCCGCCGGTCCCACAGAAACTCCTCGGGGTCGATCCCGGCCGCATCCAGAATTTGCAGCGCAGGCTCAAGCTCGGCCATGGCCGTGTCGGGCACGCCAAGCGTCTGCGCCGTCGTCCCGGGCGCTGGCCCGGCTTGTTCCTGTGCGGCCACCGGGGCGGCGGCAAGCGTCAAGCATAGCACCCCATACAGAACTGATTTCATCGGCTTTGTGTCTCCCTGTCTGCACGATATAGGGCGCTGCGCCGGAAAAACACCAGTGATCCGCATGAATTCGCCGCGCGCCCGAGCGCGCAGCCCACAGAAATCAGGAGTCAGCCATGACCGACACCACCGACAAGCGCGCACAATGGGAAGCCCTGGCGGCCAGGGAACTGCGCGGGCGCAGCCTTGAGGATCTGACCTGGAACACGCTCGAGGGCATTCCGGTCAAGCCGCTCTATACCGAGGCCGATATCCAGGGGCTGGAGCATCTGGGCTCCGTCCCCGGCATCGCGCCCTTTACCCGGGGCCCGCGTGCCACGATGTATGCGGGCCGCCCGTGGACGATCCGCCAATATGCCGGCTTCTCGACCGCCGAGGAGTCGAACGCGTTCTACCGCAAGGCGCTGGCGGCGGGGCAGCAGGGCGTGTCGGTGGCCTTCGATCTGGCGACCCACCGGGGCTATGACAGCGACCACGAACGCGTAGTCGGCGATGTCGGCAAGGCGGGCGTGGCGATCGACAGTGTCGAGGACATGAAGATCCTGTTCGACGGCATTCCGCTGGAGAAGGTCAGCGTGTCGATGACGATGAACGGCGCGGTGATCCCGATTCTGGCGAATTTCATCGTCGCGGGCGAGGAACAGGGCGTGGACCGGGCGGCTCTGTCTGGCACCATCCAGAACGACATCCTGAAGGAATTCATGGTGCGCAACACCTATGTCTATCCGCCCGAGCCGTCGATGCGGATCATCGCGGATATCATCGAATACACCTCGAACGAGATGCCGAAATTCAACTCGATCTCGATCTCGGGCTACCATATGCAGGAAGCCGGGGCCAATCTGGTGCAGGAACTGGCCTATACGCTGGCCGACGGGCGCGAATACGTGCGCGCGGCGATCGAGCGCGGGATGGACGTGGACAAGTTTGCCGGGCGTCTGAGCTTCTTCTTCGCCATCGGCATGAATTTCTTCATGGAGGCCGCGAAGCTGCGCGCCGCGCGTCTGCTGTGGCATCGCATCATGTCGGAGTTCGAGCCCAAGAAGCCCGGCAGCCTGATGCTGCGCACCCATTGCCAGACGTCGGGCGTGTCGTTGCAGGAACAGGATCCCTACAACAACGTGGTGCGCACGGCCTACGAGGCCATGGCGGCGGCGCTGGGCGGCACGCAGTCGCTGCACACCAACGCGCTGGACGAGGCCATCGCCCTGCCCACCGAATTCAGCGCCCGGATCGCGCGCAACACGCAGCTGATCTTGCAAGAAGAGACCGGCGTGACGAAAGTCGTCGATCCGTTGGCGGGTTCTTACTATGTTGAAAAATTGACAGCCGACCTGGCTGATGAGGCTTGGAAACTGATCTGCGAAGTTGAAGAAATGGGAGGCATGACCAAAGCCGTCGCCAGCGGGATGCCCAAGCTGCGGATCGAGGAATCGGCGGCGCGGCGTCAGGCGATGATCGACCGCGGCGAGGAAGTGATCGTCGGGGTCAACAAATACCGCCTGGACAAGGAAGACCCGATCGACATTCTGGATATCGACAACGTGAAGGTGCGCGAAGGGCAGATCGCCCGCCTGATGCAGATCCGCGCGACCCGTGACGATGCCGCGTGCCGCGCCGCGCTGGCGGAACTTGAACGCCGCGCGCGCGAGGGCGGCAATCTGCTGGAGGGGGCCGTCGAGGCTGCCCGCGCGCGCGCCAGCGTGGGGGAAATCAGCACGAGCATGGAAAAGGTGTTCGGGCGTCACCGCGCCGAGGTCAAGACCCTGGCCGGGGTCTACGGCGCCGCCTATGAAGGGGACGAGGGTTTCGCGGCCATTCAGGCCGATGTCGAGGCCTTTGCCGCCGACGAGGGCCGCCGCCCGCGCATGCTGGTGGTCAAGATGGGCCAGGATGGCCATGACCGGGGCGCCAAGGTCATCGCCACGGCGTTCGCCGATATCGGCTTTGACGTCGATGTCGGTCCGCTGTTCCAGACGCCCGAGGAAGCGGCTCAGGACGCGGTGGACAATGACGTGCATGTCATCGGTATTTCCAGCCAGGCGGCGGGTCACAAGACGCTGGCCCCGAAGCTGGTGCAGGCGCTGAACGCGGCCGGCGCGGGCGATATCCTGGTGATCTGCGGCGGCGTGATCCCGCAGCAAGATTACCAGTTCCTGTATGACAACGGGGTCAAGGCAATCTTCGGGCCGGGAACCAACATCCCCAACGCCGCGCGCGACATCCTGCGCCTGATCCGCGCAGCCCGCAGCTGAGCGCCCCGACGGCTGAAACGGAGGAGGGCTGCCGCCCTCCACGCGATATACCGGGCAGGGGGCTGCGCGCCCCCTCTTGGCCGCTGGCCAATTCACCCCGCGGGATATTTGGGGCACAAAGATGGGGCCGGGCATGGCGAGGCTGGATCATCTGGCGATCAGGGCGCCGACGCTGGAGGCGGGCGTGGCATTTGTCGAAGCGGCGCTGGGGGTGCCGCTGGCCGCCGGCGGCGCGCATCCGGCGATGGGCACCCATAACCGGTTGCTGTCGCTGGGGCCCGGCGAATATCTGGAGGTCATCGCGGTGGACCCCGCCGCGCGCCGGCCCGCCCGCCGGCGCTGGTTCGGGTTGGATCGCCCGCCCGGGCGGCCCGAACTTTGCGCCTGGGTTGTCGGGGTGGCGGATCTGAGCGCGGCGCTGTCGCGCGCCCCCGCGGGCTGCGGGGCGCCAATGGCCCTGTCCCGGGGGGACTTGCGCTGGCGCATGGCGGTGCCGGAGTCGGCGCTCGATTCTGCACTTGAACAGGGGCCGTGGGACGGTCTGTTTCCGGCGCTGATCGAATGGGAGGGGGTGCTTCATCCGGCGGCGCGGTTGCCCGATCACGGGTTGCGGTTGACGGCGTTGCAGCTGGTGCATCCCGATGCTGCCGGCTTGCGCGCGGCGCTGGCCGGGGTGATCGACGATGTTCGGGTGAGCGTGGCGGCGGGTTCGGCCCCCGGGATCAGGGCCTGCGTGCAAACGCCGACAGGGGAGCGGTGGTTGTGATCGTGCGCGACGCCAGGGCCGGGGATGCGCCCGATATCGCGGGCATCTGGAACCCGGTGATCGCCGGCAGCGCCGCGACTTTCACCGACCGGCCCAAGGCGGAGGCCGAGATTGCGGCGATGATCGAAAGCCGATGTGCGGCCGGGTTCGGGTTCCTGGTCGCCGAGGCGACGGGCCAGGTCCGTGGCTTCGTGACCTGGGCCCAGTTTCGGGCCGGGCCCGGCTATGCCGGATGTCTGGAGCACACCATCATGGTGCAGGCGGGCGCCCAGGGGCAGGGTGTGGGGCGGGTCTTGATGGGCGCGCTGCAAGAGCGCGCGCGGGCGCAGCACCACCGGATGCTGATCGGGGCGATCAGCGGTGCCAATCCCGCGGGTTTGGGGTTTCATGCCGCGCTGGGCTTTGCCCAGGTCGGGCGCATTCCGGCGGCGGGTGTCAAATCCGGCGCGGCGCATGACCTGATCTTGATGCAGAAATTCTTGTAGAATGCATGGGCAAATCGGCCGAAGCGGCGTAAAATGCGCGGATGTCCCTTTGGTCCCGGATCACGGCAGCCCTGGAGAGCTTGCGCGCAGGTGAACCCCTGAGCGCGGTGTTCGACCGGTTGCGCGCCCCGCCCGAGCGCAGCGTTGCCTTTACCATCGGCGTGATTGCGCTGGGAGCCAAGCTGGCCAAGGCCGATGGCACCGTGACCCGCGACGAGGTGGCGGTGTTTCGGTCGGTCTTCACCATCCCGGCGGCCGAGGAACGAAACGCGGCGCGGATCTTCGACCTGGCGCGGCAGGATGTGGCAGGCTTCGACGCCTATGCGCGCAAGATCGCCGGATTGTTTCCCGCCGGCGATCCGGTTCTGCGCGATCTGCTGGAGGGTTTGTTTCATGTGGCCATGGCCGATGGCAGGTTTCACCCGGCCGAGGAGGCCTATCTGCGCCAGGTGGCCGAGGCTTTCGGGCTGGGAGAACGGTGTTTTCGCGTGATGATCGGCCGCTTCGTCCCGGGATCGGAGCCGGACCCCTATGACATGCTGGAACTGGCGCCGGATGCCGATCTGGATGCGGCGCGCGCGGCTTACCGGCGGCTGGTGCGTGAAAGCCACCCGGACGCCCTGCGCGCGCGCGGCGTGCCGGAAGAGGCCGTGAAACTGGCCGAGGCGCGTTTGAAATCGCTCAACCGGGCCTGGGAAGAAGTGCGAGAGCGCGCAGCGGCCTGAGACGCTTGAAGGCGCACCGGACAGAGGAACAAGATGCGGCGGAACAAGATGCGGCGATCGGTGTTGGCGCTGTGCCTGTGGGCCGCAATCGGCGGCGGCGCGCTGGCGCAAAGCCTGGTTCAGGAGCGCGCGCCGAGCGATGAACCGGCGGGCCGGATCGGACGGTTGCTGGGCGATCTGATGGGTCAGATCGATCCCTATTGGCGAGACCTGACGCAGATGCTGGGCGATGTGTCAGGGTGGCAGGCGCCCGAAATCCTGCCCAATGGCGATATCCTCATCCGGCGACGTCAGCCCGTGGAAGGCGGGGAGACGCCGGAAGATCCGCCGCCGGGTTCCTCGCCCAGGCCCCCGTTGTCCGATCCCTTCGAACTGTGAGCCCGCGCCAGGCGCATCTTCGTCGTGACGCCCAGTGTCTTGGCCAGCGACTGGAAGCGTTGTTCGGCCACCTCGCCGAACAGGTCCTTGCGCGCCGGGTCCAGGATCAGTTCCAGAACCTCTTTCTTTGGGAAATAGCGTAACTCGCCGGCGGCTTCGGGCCCGGACACCGACAGCATGGCGCCGAACCGGATGGCGCGCCCGATCATGATCGCATGCCGGATCTCGTCGTCGGACAGCAGCGTCAGAACCGGGGTCATGCGGCTGTTCGCGCCCGAATTCTTGTAGCGGTTCATCAGGACCAGTCCCAGATACACGCGGCCCTTGTGGTCAAGACCGCCCAGATTGGCGCGGGTGGCGGTGTCGAAGCAGCTTTCCGACCGATAGTCTGGATGCGCGCGCCAGTTCACGTCATGCAGCAGGCAGGCGGCGCGGATCAGGCGCATGCGATCGGCGGAAGCGTTGCGAAACAGCGGCTTGAGGAAATAATAAAGCTTGCGGCCAAAGCCCGGAACCCTTGCGTTCACGCTTTCCAGATGGCGCGATGCCTCGATCAGCGGATCGGCGGCGCGCAGGTCGTCGTTCATCTGCTCGAACAGGATCCCCTCGCGGATCCCGTAGCTGGAAATATAGACCCGCTTGGGCTTGAAGACCTGCAACAGCTTGCGCAGCACCACCGTTGCCAGCGGCACCAGGGACAGGCGCTCGGGTGAGATACCGGTGCGGTCACGCAGCGTTTTCAGATCCTGCTCTTGCACCCAGTCGATGGTCTTGCGGATCGATTTGGGCGACATTTCATATTCATGCAGCACCGTCAGCGGATAGCCGCGCCGTTCCATGTCCAGCCGGGCCAGCGCCCGCCACGATCCGCCCACCAGATAGAGCGCGTCATGGGTGTCGCCGACTTCGGCGCGCAGATCCTTCAGGGTGCTGGCGATATGCTCGCGGATGCCTTTGCGCCCGCCCTTGATCTGTTGCAGCCGGAACGGGCCCAGCTGCGAACTGACCCGCCGGCCGACCGTGTTGTCGCCCACCTCGGCCAGTTCCATCGACGAGCCGCCGATGTCGCAGACCAGACCGCGCGCGCCTGGCCAGCCCAGCAGAACGCCCTGAGCGGACAGGCGGGCTTCTTCCTCGCCCTGGATGATGCGCATTTCCACGCCGGTGCCCAGTTCGACATCGGTCTTGAAATCCTCGCCATCGCTGGCCTCGCGCACGGCGGCGGTGGCCACCATGGTCAGGCTGGTCAGCTGCATTTCATCGGCCAGGATCGAGAACCGCTTGATCGCCGCCAGCGCCCGCTTGCGCCCGTCGGGGTTCAGAAGGCCGGTTTCCGCCAGGCCCCGGCCCAAACCGCACAGGATCTTTTCGTTGAAATAATAGGCCGGCGAGCGGGCAGCGCCATCGAACACCACCATCCGCACCGAGTTGGACCCGACATCGATCACCCCCACGCGTTCAAGTCCGCGGATCGCGTCGGTATTGAACAGGGGTTGCTGGAAATACCCCCGGATCGGGGTCGGCGTGCCATCGCCTTGCGGCGCGGTGGCCGGCCGGTTGCCGTCCTCGGCCGGGGTGTCGGGTGTCGGGTCCTGGGTCATGGGCTCGGTTGCTGTGTCCATGGCCTGTCTCTCTGATTCTGGTCGGCTGTGTCCATGTGGCCCGCGCAGGGCGGCGGCGTCAACCGCGCATCACCCGTGTCCGAGCCGGGCCCGAACTGAGCCCGCACCCTGCCCGGCGCCCCGATGCGCGCCGTGCCGCGGATCAGTCCTGGGTATGGGCCAGTTTCGGCACGTCCCGCGCGCCTGCCGAACCGCGCCCCGACAGCGACGGGTTGGCCATGAAAAACCGGTGGCAACTGAACATCCGCGTGTCGTCGTCGCTGCCCGGCTCGGGCAGGCTGCGGGTGAAGCGCCCGGTGCCGTCCAGGATCCAGCTTTGCGCCACGTCCTGCAGATTGGCGGCCATGATCTGCTGCACGATCTGCGCCTTGACCGTGGGGTTCACCACCTCGACCAGCGTCTCCACGCGGCGCAGCAGGTTGCGGCTCATCCAGTCGGCCGAGGAAAAGAACACCCGCGAATGCTCGGGATCGGGCAGACCGTGGCCGGACCCGAAACAGACGATGCGCGAATGCTCTAGAAAGCGCCCGACAATCGACTTGACGCGAATATTGTCCGACAACCCGCGCAGGCCAGGCCGAAGGCAGCAGATGCCACGGATCACCAGTTCAATGCGCACGCCGGCCTGTGATGCGGCGTAGAGCGCATCGATCACATCCGGTTCGACCAGCGAATTCATCTTGGCCCAGATCGTCGCCTGGCGCCCGGCGCGCGCGTGCTCGGCCTCATTGCCGATCAGATCCAGAAGCCTGCTTTTCAGCGTCAGGGGCGAAATCGCCAGGTTTTCCAGCAGCGCCGGCTCGGCATAGCCCGACAGGTAGTTGAATACCCGCGCGGCGTCGCGCCCCAACGGCGGATCGCAGGTGAAAAAGCTCAGATCCGTGTAGATGCGTGCGGTGATCGGGTGGTAATTGCCGGTCCCGTAATGGGTATAGGTAACCAGTCGGTCGCCCTCGCGGCGCACCACGGCGGAAATCTTGGCGTGGGTCTTGTAGTTGATGAACCCGTAGACCACATGCGCGCCGGCCCGTTCCAGCCGGCGCGACTGGCGGATATTCGCGGCTTCGTCGAACCGGGCCTTCAGTTCGACAAAGGCGGTGACGGACTTGCCCGCCTCGGCGGCTTCGCACAGCGCGGCGACGATGGGGCTTTCGCGCGATGTGCGGTAAAGCGTCTGCTTGATGGCCAGCACATTGGGGTCGCGCGCGGCCTGTTCCAGAAAGCGCACCACCATGTCGAAGGTCTCATAGGGATGATGCAGCAGCATGTCCTTTTGCCGGATCGCGGCGAACATGTCGCCGTCATGATCCTGCACGCGCTCGGGCACGCGGGGCGTGAAGGGGGGCCATTGCAGATCGCGGCGGGCATCGACGACCAGTTCGCTCAGGTCGGCCATGCCCAGCAGGCCGGACACCTCGACCACCTCGTCGGGCGCCACTTCCAACTCGTCCATGATCATGTCGCGCAGGTCGGGATGCGCGTCGCTGGTCAGCTTGAGGCGCACCACCTCGCCCCGGCGGCGGCGCTTGAGCGCGACCTCGAACTCGCGCACCAGGTCCTCGGCCTCTTCCTCGACCTCCATGTCCGAATCGCGCAGCACGCGAAAGGCGCAGGCGTTGCGCATCGTGTAGCCGGGGAACAGCGCCTGAAGCTGGTCCAGCAGCAATTCCTCCAGCGGCAGGAACCGCAGCGCCCCATCCAGCGCGGGCAAGGGAATGAACCGGTCGATTTGTTGGGGAACCGGCAGCAGGGCGTTGCGTTTCAGGCCATCCGAGCGCCGCTCGATCTGCAAGGCCAGGGCGAATCCCTCGTTGGAGATGAACGGAAAGGGATGCGCCGGGTCGACGGCCAGCGGCGACAGCATCGGAAAGACGTTGGACAGGAAATAGTCGTTCAGGAACAGCTTGTCGTCGATCGTCAGCGCCCGGCGGTCCAGAAGGTAGATCTTCTCGGCCTCCATTTCGGCGCGCAGATGGACAAAGGTTTCCTGCTGATGGGCCAACAGCTGACGGGCTTCCTCGTTGATCTGGACCAGCTGCTCTTGCGGCGTCTTGCCATCCATCGACGGGGCGCTGTGGCCAGCGCGGGTCAGTTCGCGCAGCCCGGCCACGCGAACGGTATAAAATTCGTCCAGGTTGGTTGCCGAAATGGACAGGAAGCGCACACGTTCCAGCAAGGGCACACGCGGGTTCGACGCCTCGTCCAGCACCCGGCGGTTGAAGGCGATCCAGGACAATTCGCGGTTGAAGAACCGGTCCGAACTGGCCGCGTCGAATCCCTCGGGCGGGTCAGCCGGCTCGGGCAGGGGGGCGTGCAGGAAATCGGTAATCATCGGGCGGTCAGGGACGGGGATCTGATACATCTGATCATCATGCGTCGGCGGGTGGCGGGTTGTCGAGGTCTTCGGCCAGAACGTCTTGCGCCAGCGCCCGGGTGACGGGGCGCCCCAGCTTCAGCGCCCGCGCGTCCAGCCGCGCCACCATGTCCCCGGCGGCGGCCAGCGAGCGTTCCATCCGGCTGAGCAGATAATCTATCAGCGCCGGCTGCACGCGCAACTGGCGGTCGTTGAACAGCTTGACCAGCACCGCCCCCAGAAGGGCCTCGTCGGGTTCCGCCAGTGCCACATGCGCCGCCGCCGTCAGGCGCGAGATCAGATCCGGCAGCGCCAGCCCCCAATCGCGCACCGGCGCGCGCGCGCTCAGCAGCAACTGTCCGGTGCCGCGCAGGTGGTTGATCAGGTGAAACAGCGCCTCCTCGCCCTCGGGCCCGCGCAAAAGGGGGGCGTCATCCAGGGCGATGGACAGCGCTTGCGGTGCGTTCAGCAGGCCAGGCAGATCCCGCGCGAGCGTGACGGGCGACTGCCAGCGCGCCCCAGTCTGCGCCGCCCAGACATGCGCCAGGTGGGTCTTGCCTGATCCCTTTGGGCCGGTCAGCACCATGATCCCGGCGGGCAGCCCCCCGGGCCGGTCCACCGCCGCCAGCGCCACCGCGTTCGACGGCGCTTGCAGGAAATCCGCGCGCCCCATGGCGGGCGTGGCCGGCAGGTCCAGCGGAATCTGTTCAGCCATGCGGGGTCGGTCGGTCATGGTCTGTGCCCTGCGCGGTCTTCGGGCCGCGGTAAAGCGCGCTGTCCAGATACGCGCCGGTGCCGTGGCGGATCACCACGCCGATGGCGGCGGCAACCGGCACGGCAACCAACATGCCGACAAAGCCGAACAGCGCGCCGAACACCGACAGCGCGAAGATCAGCCAGACCGGGTGCAGGCCCACCGATTTGCCAACCAGCTTCGGCGTCAGCACATTGCCTTCGATCATCTGACCGGCCACAAAGATCGCCGCCACCAGACCCAGCGACACCCAGTCGCCCCAGAACTGGAACAATCCCAGCCCGATCGCCAGAACACCGCCCAGAATGGCGCCGATATAGGGAATGAAAGTGACCAGCCCGGCAATGGCCCCGACGACCAGCCCGAACTGCAACCCCACCAGCATCAGGGCAATCGCATAGAACGTGCCCATCACCAGACAGACCGATCCCATGCCGCGCACGAAAGAGGCGACCGTGGCATCAATGTCCTTGCTGATCTTGCGGATCGTTGGCGCGTGTTCGCGTGGCAGCAGCGCGTCGATCCGGGCGATCATCCGATCCCAGTCCAGCAGCATGTAGAACGCCACCACCGGCACCACGACGACAAGCAGCAGCAGGTTGAACACCGACGCCGCCGACCCCAGAACCGCGTTGACGAACTCACCGCCGCGCGACTGGATCGAGGCCCCCAGACTGCGCAGGGATTGGCGGACCGTCGATTCCGAATCGGCCAGCGACGGCAGGTATTCGTTCAGCAGTCGAATAGCCTCGTCGAACAGTTGCGGGGCCGAGGCGATCAACGCCCGCGTCTGGTCGACCAGAAGCGGAATGACCGACAGCCCCGCGACGACAAAGATCAGCACCGCCACAACAGTGATCACAATCGTGGCCGTCACCCGCCCCAGCCCCATCGCCTGCAATCGGTCGGCGACAGGGTCCAGGAAATAGGCCACCGCCGCGCCCAGCACGAAAGGCAGGATCACATTGCCCAAATACCACAGGGTCAGGACAAGAAGGGCGCCCAGAACGCCCCAGATCTGCAATTGGCGCCGGACGGGCACGCCCATCAGATCTGCCGTTCGGGCATACGCACGATCAGGCCGTCCAACTCCGGCGTCACCTTGATCTGGCAGGTCAGGCGCGATTTCTCGGCATCCGGCTCATAGGCGAAGTCCAGCATGTCCTCCTCCATCGGATCCTTGGCCGGCAGCTTTTCGACCCAGGCAGGATCGACATAGACATGGCAGGTCGAGCAGGCGCAGGCGCCACCGCAATCGGCCTCGATCCCGTTGATGCCGTTGTCGCGCGCGCCTTCCATGACCGTCAGGCCGGGCGCCACGTCAACCGCGTGCTCGGTGCCGTCGTATTCGATGTAGGTGATCTTGACCATCTGTGCCTCTTGAGATCGTGGTTTTTCCTCTCCGACATAATCGAACGCTGCCCCCTTGGCCAGTGCCCCCGCGCTCCGAGTGGCGCCGGGTTCACGCATCGGTTACGGCCCTGAAAAGGGTCCACAAGTGCCGTGTCCCCGGCCGAATGCCGCCCGCTTTTCGCCGGGTTTGGGATGCATAACCGGGAGTGACGCATTCAACTGGATCGGTTCCCCATGCACCGCGCCCTTTCCCTGGTATCGCTTACCGTCATTCTGGCCGCCTGCCAGCCCGCCCCGCGCCAGCCCGAGGTGGGCCGGACCGCGCCGCCGGTCGATCGGCCGGTCGCGCCGCTGAGCATGGTGCCCGCGAATGTGTGCTGGGCCACCGACCGTGTGCCCGCCGAGACAAGGACCGTGTTCGACGAAACCGGGCCCGATGGTGCCCGCACCCCGCGTGAGGAAATCCTGCGCCCGTCCGAAGAACGTCTGTTCGCCGTGCCATGCCCCGAACAAATGTCAGGCGACTTCATCGCATCCTTGCAACGTGCGCTGCGCGTGCGCGGGCTTTTCACCGGGGCCGTCACCGGCGCAATGAATGCGCAGACCGAAGCCGCGGTGCGCAGCTTTCAGGCGCCGCAAGGGCTGAATTCCGCGATCCTGTCGCTGGAAGGCGCACAATTGCTGGGCCTCGTGCCGGTTGCGCGCGGGACGCTGTAATCCGCGATCACCGCCGCCAGAGCCAGGTGTGACTGGCCAACGCCCCCTGAAGCCGCGACATGATCCGCAACCGGATGGACCCGCGCCCCGCGCGCCCCGCCGCCAGCCGCTCGATGGCCAGTTCGGGCGGGCAGGGGATGCCCGTCACCGGATCAAGATAGCGCGGATAGGCGATCAGCGCGGCATGGACCAGCCGGTCCAGGTCGGGCCGGGGAAACACCCCAAGGCGGCGCCGAGGCACCGGGCCCAGATCCCGTGTCAGGCCCCAGCCGGCATAGAACGGCGTGCCCAGGCAGGTCACCTTGCGCCCGCGCAGCAGCGCCTCGAACCCCAGGCCGGATGTCAGGGTCCAGACCTCGTCGGCCAGCGCCAGCGCCGGCTGCGCGCCGATCCCGTCCAGCACGATATCGGCCAGCGTGGCCGCATCGGGCACCGCGCCCGGGCGCAACCCGGCCTCGACATCGGGATGGGGTTTGTAAATCAGA
>CAJQNQ010000333.1 GCA_905479725.1 uncultured Paracoccaceae bacterium
GAACTGATCGACGCGATCACCCAGGCCGAAACCCGCCGCACCGCCGCTGTCGAGGCGCTGCTGGCCGGCGAAAGCGCGCTGCGCGCAGCGCAGGATGCCGAGCGCCAGGCCGAACGCGGCGCCGGCGAGGCGCGCGAGGCCCGCGCCCGTGCCGAAGCGCGAGTCGATGCTGCGTCCGAGGCGGTGACGCTGGCCACCAACCGCATCGCCGAGGATCTGGATACGACGCCACAAGGCCTGCTGAACCAGCTGGACACCGATGCCGACGCCTTGCCGTCTGTCGCGCAGCTGGACACCGACATCGCCCGCCTGAGGCGCGCGCGCGACGCGCTGGGCGCGGTGAACCTGCGGGCCGAGGAGGACGCGCGCACGGTGACCGAGGAACATGACCTGCTGGTCGCCGAAAAGGCCGATCTGGAGGCCGCCATCGCCAAGTTGCGCGGTGGCATCGCCGCGCTGAACCGTGAGGGGCGCGAGCGGCTGCTGGCGGCGTTCGAAGAGGTCAACGCGAGCTTTTCCAACCTGTTCGTGCATCTGTTCGGCGGCGGCGAGGCGCGGCTGGTTCTGGTGGAAAGCGACGATCCGCTGGAGGCGGGGCTGGAGATCCTGTGTCAGCCGCCGGGCAAGAAGCTGTCATCGCTGAGCCTGTTGTCCGGCGGAGAACAGACGCTGACCGCGCTGGCGCTGATCTTTGCCGTGTTCCTCGCCAACCCGGCGCCGATCTGCGTGCTGGACGAGGTGGACGCGCCGTTGGATGACGCCAACGTGCTGCGGTTTTGCGATCTGCTGGATGAAATGACGCGGCGCACCGAAACGCGGTTCCTGATCATCACTCACAACGCGCTGTCGATGGCGCGCATGGACCGTCTGTTTGGTGTGACGATGGCCGAACAAGGGGTCAGCCAGTTGGTCAGCGTGGATCTGAAGAACGCCGAGGCGCTGGTGGCCTGACCATGCGGCGAGGGGAGGCGCTGCCTCCCCTCTTGCCCTGCGGGCAATTCACCCCACCGGGATATTTGACGCACAAAGATGGACAATTTGAATCAAATTGTTCGGATCTTGCTGCGATGCGCCGGAGGCCCGAGTGATGGATCGACGCGCCTCAGGCGGCTTTGGCGGGCTGCGACAGGATCTGCGCGTGGAGGGCCGCGCGTCTGGTGGCGACCTGCGCGGCGTGCCGTTCGCGAATGGGGCCGTAGCCGCGGATGTGTTCGGGCAGGTCCAGCAGTTCGGTCAGGGCCTCTGTTCTGGCGGTGTCCCAATGGTTCAGCGCAAGGTCGATATCGGCCTGATATTCGGCCAGCAGGCGGCGGGCCAGTTTGGCCTCGTCGCTGTTGCGGAAGGGATCCAGCAGGGATCCGCGCAGCCCGCGCAGACGGTTGAGAACGCTGAAGAAGCGCAGGGCCGTCTTGCCCTTGACGGCCCCTTTCACCGGCTTGCCGGTCTGCGGATCGGTGCCGCCATAGGGCCAGGCGCCGAAGTGGAAGGTCAGTTCCATGTCGCCGTCGAAGGCCTCGGACAGGGACTGGCGGAACGAGGGTTTGGAGTAGAGCCGCGCGACCTCCCATTCATCCTTGACCGCCATCAGCTTGAACAGTCCGCGCGCCACCGCCATGAGGGCCTGTTCGGGCAAGTCCTTGGTGCGCAATTCGTCCAGGCGGTCGGTGTAGCTGCGGGCGAAGGCGGCGTCCTTGTAGGCGCTCAGCGTGTCCACACGCAGCGCGATGACCTCCTCCAGGGTTGGGTTGCGATGCGCGGTCAGGTCAACCGCCGGGTCCGTGCCTGACAGGGCCCGCGCGCCGGCGGGATCGGCAAGGGCAAGGCGGCCCAGATCGAACGCCTGTTTGTTGCGCGCGACGGCGACGCCGTTCAGTTCGATTGCGCGGTGCAGGGCGGCCAGCGACAGCGGAATGCCGCCCTGCTGCCATGCCGCGCCCAAAAGCACCATGTTGGCAAAGACCCGGTCGCCCATCACGGTTTCCGCCAGCCCCTGCGCATCAAACGCCGTGACGTGATCGCCCAGAACGCGGGTCAGGCGCTGAATCTGTTCGTCGCCACTGAGCTGCCAGTCGGGGTTCTTCGAAAACTCGGAAGTCGGCACAACGGTGGTGTCGGACACCGCCACGGATTTGCCGGGGGTCAGCTTCGACAGGGCTTCATCCCCCGCCGCGACGACCAGGTCGCAGCCGATCAGCGCATCGGCCTCTCCGCTGGCGATCCGTGTGGCGCGCATGGCGTCTGGGTTGGCGGCGAATTTTATGTGCGAATGCACGGCGCCGTATTTCTGTGCCAGACCGGTGATATCCAGGTTGGACGCAAAATACCCGTCGGCATGGGCGGCGACAGCCAAGGTCTGGCCAAGGGTCACAACCCCGGCGCCGCCGATGCCGGACACCAGAACCGACCAGGAGCCATCAATCGCGCGGGCTTCGGGCATTGGCAGGTGGCTGGCATCAATCGAGACCTGAGCCTTTTGCGCGCGGCGCGGCGTGGCGCCCGTGACGGTCACGAAGGACGGGCAGAACCCCTCGACGCAGGAAAAGTCCTTGTTGCAGCTGGATTGGTTGATCTTGCGCTTGCGCCCGAACTCGGTCTCCAGCGGTTCGATCGCCATGCAGGCCGAAACGGCTGAGCAATCACCGCACCCCTCGCAGACCTCTGGGTTGATGAAGGCGCGTTTGTCCGGGTCCACCCATTTGCCGCGCTTGCGCAGGCGGCGGCGTTCGGTTGCGCAGGGTTGGTCGTAGATGATGACGCTCACGCCGGGTTGCCCACGCATGGCGTGCTGCACAGGCTCCAACTCGGTGCGCGGATGCAGGGTCACGCCGCCGCTGAAGATCGGCTTGCCGTCGTATTTGTCGGTATCGTCCGTTACCAGCGCGATGCGTTCCACCCCTTCGGCGCGCAATTGCCCGATCATCTGCTCGGGGCTGAGTTCACCATCATGGGGCTGCCCGCCGGTCATCGACACAAAGCCATTGTGCAGCAGTTTGTAAGTCATCGTGGCCTTGGCGGCGATGGCCGCGCGGATCGCCATCATGCCGGAATGGAAATAGGTGCCGTCGCCCATATTGGCAAAGACGTGGGTCTCGTTGGTGAACGGGAACTGGCCCAGCCACATCGCCCCTTCGCCGCCCATATGGCTGACGGAATTGGTTTTCAGCGGGTCGCGCAGCATCGCCATGGTGTGGCAGCCGATCCCGGCCAGCGCGCGGCTGCCGTCGATCACCTGCGTCGATCGCCCGTGCGGACAGCCCGCGCAAAAGGACGGCGCGCGGATCGCCCCGCCGCTGCCGCCCAGCGCGGGTGGGGCATCCGGGCGGTTGGGCAGGGACAGCCCGCAATCGGGGTCGGTTTCCTGGGCGACGCGCAGCAGAACGCGGGTGATCATGTTGGGGTCGATTTCCCCGAAATTGGGAAAGGCGCAATCGTCCGGCGCGGCGCTATAGGCTTGTCCGGCGAAGGTCTTGCCGACGATGCGCGGGGTCTTGCGGGCGCCATAGAGGATCGCGCGGATCTGATCCTCCAGCAGCGGGCGCTTTTCCTCGACCACCAGGATCGTGTCCAACCCGGCGGCAAAATCGGCGATCACCTGCGGATCCAGCGGCCAGACCATGCCGACCTTCAGCCGCCGAACAGCCAGCGCGCCGATCTTTCCGTCCCGGTAGCCCAGAGTGTCCAGCGCCTGTGACAGGTCCTGCCAGGCCTTGCCTGCCGCGACGATGCCGATGCGCGCACCCTGCGGCCCGTCCATCTGGTTGAGCCCGTTGGCGCGGGCATAGGCCAGAACCTTGCGCAACTTCACGTCCCACAGCATCTGTTCCTGCGCCGGGATCGGTGTATACGGTTGGATGGATGTGTCCGGCCCGTCCATTTCGGGAACCACGATCAGCGGGCTGTCGGGCGCGACATGGACAGAACCCCCGCCCTCGACGACATCGGTGACCAGCTTCATGCCGGTGAGGGTTCCGCTGAAGCGGCTCATGGCGACGCCGTGCAGGCCCATGTCCAGCACGTCCTGCGCATTGGCGGGGGCCAGCAGCGGCGCGCCCAGCGATGCGAAATTCAGGTCCGAATAGCACGCCACGGTCGAGGATTTCGCGCCGTGGTCATCGCCCACCAGCAACAAGGTGCCGCCCTTGGGATTGGTGCCCGCAAGATTGGCGTGGCGCAGCGGATCCATGGAGCGGTCCATACCCGGCGCCTTGCCATACCAGATCGAAAACACCCCATCGACCTTTGCACCTGGAAACAGCCCCACCTGCTGCGCGCCCCAGGTGGCGGTGGCGGCCAGGTCTTCGTTCACGCCCGGTTGGAAGTAGATGTTCTGGTCCCTGAGAACCGACTCCGCCTGCCACAGCGCCATGTCATAGGTGCCGACCGGCGACCCGCGATAGCCGGAAATGTAGCCGCCGGTGTTCAACCCCGCCGCCGCATCGCGCCGCCGTTGTTGCAGCGGCAAGCGCACCAGCGCCTGCATCCCGGTCATGTAGACCCAGCCTTCGTCACGCATCAGGCGGTCTTGCAGCGTCATTTCCAGGCGCTTGGGGGGGAAGTGCTCGGTCATGGCGGTCTCCGGTAGGAAGCGTCAATGGCGGTGGCGAACGGTGCGTTATGCTGGTGGCAGAGGGTGCCGAAGTTCCCGACTGCGCGCAACGCCGCGACGAGAGCCCGAATAGAAGCGGCTGGCGGGCGGGATCGCAAGGGTTTTCCTGCCCGCCGGCGCCGGGCTCGTTGAGCGGATGCCGCCGAACGGCGCGCAGCGGTGGACCTGAAAGGGGCCGGGCCTTCAACCTTGCCGCGCCGCGACCGGTCTGCAAGGATCGACCCAGTCAACCCCGGACTTGCCCCATGCGCCTGATCGACCCGTCACATCCCTTCCTGAAACCCGCCTGGCGGCGCTATGTGATCGTGGCCGTTCCCTTTGGCTGGGCGGGGGTGGAAATCAGCTATGGCAGCGCCGTTTGGGCCTATCTCAGCGCCGGTATCGGCGGGGTTCTGGCCTGGACCCTGGTTCTGGCCTGGAAGGATGGCGACACGCGCTAGCCGCGCGGCAGGTCCACGGGCTGCCCGGTCTCCTGCGACCGCGCCGCCGCATCGGCCAGGATCTGTGCCTGAAGACCGTCGCGGATGCCGGGGTCGGCGGGGTTGCCCGAGGTGACCGCCGCAACAAAAGCCTGCATTTCTGCCAGGTAGGCGGCCTGATACCGCTCCAGGAAGAAATGCTGCGCCGGAGCCTGTTGAAAACCCTGCGCGGTGGCCAGTTCCACGGTGTTCTCCAGCTGGTTTTCAGCGCGCAACATGCCGCGCTGGCCGTGCACCTCGATCCGCTGGTCATAGCCATAGGCCGCGCGGCGGGAATTCGAGATCTGGCAGATGCGCCCGGTTTGCGTGGTCAGGATCACCGCCGCCGTGTCCACATCGCCCGCCGCGCCGATCGCCGGATCGACAAGCGCCGCGCCGACGGCATGAAGGCGGACAAACTCCTCGTGCATCAGGAAGCGGGCCATGTCGAAATCATGGATCATCATGTCCCGAAACAACCCGCCCGAGCGCCGGATATAAGTGATCGGCGGCGGGGCGGGATCGCGCGACGTGATGGTTACCAGTTCAGGGTCGCCGATGTCCCCGGCCGCGATCCGCGCGCGCAGGGCGGCAAAACTCGGATCGAATCGGCGGTTGAACCCGGTCAGGAAGGTCACGCCCGCCGTCTCCACGACCTGGATGCAAGCGCGGATGTTTTCGACCGACATGTCGATGGGCTTTTCGCAAAAGATCGCCTTGCCCGCGCGGGCGGCGGTGTGGATCAGGTCGAAATGGGTGTCCGTCGGTGTGCCGATGACCACCGCGTCGATATCGGTCGCGGCCAGGATATCCCCGGTGCCGCGCACCTGGGTGTTGCAGGCGTCGGCCAGCGATGCGGCGGCTTCGGGCATCGCGTCGGCAACAGCCTGGACGCAGGCATTGGCCATGCCCGCAATGGTGCGCGCATGGACCTGTCCGATCCGCCCGCAGCCCAGAATTCCGATCCGCAGCATGTTACGCCCTTCCGCTGGCGCCAAGTCCCCGGATCACGGCGCGCGCGGCGGTCATCACGGGATCATGGGTTTCCTTCAGGATCTGCACGCGGTCAAAGCGCGCGGGATCCCTGTTCACCGCTTCGCGCAGCGCGGCCCCGAAGGCCATGCGCAATTCGGTGCCGATGTTGAACTTGGCAACACGTGATCCGGCCGCCAGCGCCGCGCGCTGCGCATCCGGCACGCCCGAGCCGCCGTGGATCACCAAAGGCACCTGCGTCACGGCTTCAATGGCGCGGATACGGGCCTCATCCAGCCCGCCTTCGCGGTTCTGTTGCAAATGCACATTCCCGACCGAGATCGCCATGGCATCCACACCGCTTTCGCGCGCGAAGATGGCGGCGTCCTCGGGCGAAGTGCCATCTGACGCGGCGCCACCCGCATAGCCGACAAAGCCGATTTCGCCTTCGCAGGAGATGCCAGCCGCATGGGCCATATCGGCAATCGCGCGGGTTTCGGCGATGTTGTCGGCCAACGACTTGCGAGAGCCGTCGAACATCACCGACGTGAACCCGCTGTCCAGCGCCTCGGCGCAGTCGTCCATCGTGTAGCCGTGGTCCAGATGAACAACGACCGGCACGTCCACGGACAGCGCAAGGTTGCGCATCATCTTGCCCAGAACGGGCAGCGGCGTGTGCTCGCGGCACGATGGCCCGGCTTGCAGGATCACCGGCGCGCGCTCGGCTTGCGCGGCCATGGCATAGGCGCGCATGTCCTCCCATCCCAGACAGACCAGCCCGGGCACGGCGTAGCCCTCGCGCAGGGCGGGGGTCAGAACCTGTGTCAGTGTGGCCAGCGTCATTTGAACTTTGCCACCATGTCCATGATGCCGGGGATGGTGTGCAATTGCGCGGCATGGGTGGGCTGGAAATACTGCTTGAGCGAACGCTGCGTCAGCCCGCCAAGGATGGTGAAATAATACATCTCATAGCCCGGCAGAGCGCAGCACGGGTGATATCCCTTGTCGATCAGAACCGTTGAGCCGTCCATGATATGATAGGCATCGCCCGGTTCGTTATCCACCCGTTGAAGCATTTGCAGGCCCGAGCCATAATTGGGCTTGAAGCGGAAATTGTAGCATTCATCGTGGCGCGATTCATCGGGCAGGCGGTCGGTGTCGTGCTTGTGGCTGGGAAAGCCGGACCAGCCGCCCGCGCCAACCGTGAACAATTCGGACACCAGCAGACGGCCCACGCGGTCATGGTGCCCGGCGCCCAGAATGTGCTTGATCTTGCGGTGTGTCTTGGTGTCGTCGGACCCGTATTGCACCAGATCCAGATCCGCACTGCGCACCGCGAAGGGCTTCAGCGTCTCGGCGTATTTCGCGCCGGCGATGAAGGTTTCGGTATCGGTCAGCGCGGTGATCCGGCAGCCGGTGTCGGTGGGCACATAGACGCCTTCTGGCTCTCCGTCCCAGACGTCGGCACCCCGGTTGCCGATCCGGGCGAAGGTTTCGCCACCGGTTTCCACTGTTACCGTTCCGGTGGCCGGAACCACGCAGGTTTCATAGCCCGCGATGCGGTAGTCGAAATGCGCGCCCGCCTTCAGCTTGACGATGTTAAAATAGGTCAGCGGCACATGGGCGTCATCCACGTCCACGATGGCCCGGTTCTGGTTGTCGAATGGCGCGATATGCATCGGCAGTATCCTTTCAGGCCGCGCTGGGCCCGGCATGATTTTTGAGAAAATCGTCCAGCTCGGCGCGGGTTGGCATGGCGGGGGCGCAACCGACCCGCGCCACCACCATGGCGGCGGCGGCGGATCCGGCCAGCACGGCATTGCGCACGCTGTGCCCGGCGGCCAGCCCGCTGACGAAACCGCCCATGAAGCTGTCACCGGCGCCGGTAGGTTTCAGAGCTTGCGTGGGGAAGATACCCGTGCGGATTTCGCCCTCGGGCGTGATGGTGACCGCGCCCTTTTCGCCCATCTTGTAGACCGCGATCCTTGCGCCGTTGGCGACCAGATCGCGCGCCTTGTCCAGCCCCTTGTCATAGCCGCCGGCCATGAAGCCGAACTCCACATCATTGCCGACGATCACGTCACATAGCGATCCGGCGCGGGAATAGACATCGGCGGCGACCTGCGCCGAAGGCCAGGAATAGGGGCGATAATCGATGTCGAAGATCAGCGGCAAACCGGCGGCGCGCGCGCGTTCGAACGCGGCGAACGCGGCGCGGCGCGAAGGTTCGGCGGCGAACACGGTGCCGGTGGTTATCAGCGCGTCATAGCCCGCATAGTCGATGGCCGCCACATCGGCCTCGGTCATCTCGAAATCGGCGGCGCCATTGCGATAGATGACCGATTGGTGATCCTCGATCGTGGTTTCCACGACCGCCAGCGAATTGCGCGCCTCGCCACCCACCGAGCGGACATGCGCACGGCCAACGCCGTAGTGGTCCAGCTGATTGAGGGCAAAGCGTCCGATGGCATCGTCGGATACGCAGGTGACCAGATCGGCGGAGCCGCCCAGCTTGCTGATCGCCACGCCGATATTGGCCGAGGATCCGCCAAGGCAGGCAAAGAACTGCGTGGCGTGTTCGGTTTTGGTGCCCGGCGGATCTGGATAGATATCCATCCCCGCCCGCCCGATGATGACAAATCGGTTGCCTGCCAGCTTCATGTCAGACACCGTGCCGCTGCCTGCTGCGCTCGGCCTCGATCTCGGCGTGTTTTTCACGCACCGATGCGCTGTCCGAAACCTGCGGTGTGCCGACTTCCCACCAGGCGTGGCCCTCAGTGGTCCAGCCGTCATGGGGATCGACCTGCATGACGATCACGCAGGTCTTGTCGCTGGCCTTCGCACGTATGAATGCCTCGGCCAGTTCGGCCGGATTGGCGACGGTTTCGGCGTTTGCGCCCATGGCGCGCGCGTGCGCCTCAAAGTCCACGCAAAAGGGTTGCGGCACCGTCGGACAATCGGCGATCAGGGTGTTGAAGCTTTCGTTGCCGGTGTTGTTTTGCAGTTTGTTGATGACCGCGAAGCCGCCATTGTCCAGCACCAGAACGATCAGTTTCTTGCCGGTCAGCACGGAAGAATAGAGATCCGAATTCAGCATTAAATACGAGCCGTCGCCGGTAAAGACGATGGTGTCCCGATCCGGCTCGCCCTCGGATTGGGCGATCCGCGCGCCCCAGCCGCCGGCGATTTCATAGCCCATGCAGGAAAAGCCGAATTCCACATCCACCGTGCCAATATCCAATGTCCGCCAGTTGGCAGTGACCTCGGCCGGAAGCCCGCCGGCGGCGGCAACGATCCGGTCACGCGGATCGCACAGCGCATTCACCACGCCGATGGCCTGCGCGTAAGAGTTTGGCCGGTTCCCGGGGGCCACGTTTTCGGCCACATAGGCATCCCATTTCTGGCGCTCGGACCGCGCGCGGGCGGTCCAGTCGGACGGTGCGGCATAATCTGACACGGCGTCGCCCAAGGCTGTCAGCCCCAGTTTTGCATCCCCGATCAGTGGCTGGGACAGATGCTTGGACGCATCATGGCGGCCCACGTTCAGGCCGATGATCTGCGCGTCCCTGGCAAAGGCGGTCCAGGACCCGGTGGTGAAGTCCTGCAACCGCGTGCCGACGGCCAGGATCACATCGGCCTCGGCGGCAATGGCATTGGCGCTGTCCGATCCGGTGACGCCGATGGGCCCGGCGTTCAGCGCATGGTCGGCCAGCAGGTTGGCGCGGCCGGCGATGGTTTCGACCACCGGAATGCCATGGGTTTCGGCAAAAGCGGTCAGTTCTGCGACCGCGCCGGAATATTGCACGCCACCCCCGGCGATAATCATCGGACGCATCGCCGCGCGCAGCAGCCTGGCGGCGGTGATGATGTCCTCGGCGTCGGGGGCCTGACGTCGGATGCGATGCACACGCGGGGCAAAGAAGCTTTCGGGGTAGTCATGAGCCCAGCCCTGCACATCCTGGGGCAGGGCCAGAAATGCCGGTCCGCAATCGGCGGGATCCAGCATGGTGGCCAGCGCCGCCGGCAGGGTTTGCAGAATTTGCGCGGGATGGGTGATGCGGTCCCAATAGCGCGTCACCGCCTTGAACGCGTCGTTCAGGCCCAGCGACGGATTGTTGAAATGCTCCAGCTGTTGCAGCACCGGGTCCGGCAGGCGCGTCAGGAACGTATCGCCGCACAGCATCAGCATCGGCAGGCGGTTGGCATGGGCCAGCGCGGAGGCCGTCAGCAGGTTGGCGGTGCCCGGCCCGGCGCTGGCGGTGCAGAACATGAAACGGCGGCGCAGGTGATACTTGGCATAGGCCGCTGCGGCAAAGCCCATGCTTTGCTCGTTCTGGCCGCGATAGAGCGGCAGATCCTTGCGCACCGTGTAAAGCGCCTCGCCCAGGCAGGGCACATTCCCGTGGCCGAAGATCCCGAACCCGCCGCCGCAGATGCGGGTGCGGACGCCATCGATTTCGATGAACTGGTTCATCAGATAGCGAACGATGGCCTGCGCGACCGTCAGCCGGATCGTCGATTCCGCATTGCTCATCCTGTCCTCCTGTGACTGGGCTTTCCCGGCGACGGCGATTATGGACTCACCGTTTGCGTGTTGCGTCCTGCCGGGACTCAAGATACGTGTTTTGCAACCGGTTGCAACCGGGATCGGGTGACGCAGGGAGGATCGCGTGACTGAGATCGGAATTGGCCTTGTCGGAGGGGGCTACATGGGCAAGGCTCATGCCGTTGCCCTGTCTGCTGTCGGCGCGGTGTTCGACACCGAACTGCGCCCGCGGCTGGAGATGATCTGCGCCTCGCAGCCGGCCTCGGCCGAGGGGTATCGCAAGGCCTATGGCTTCAGGCGCGCCACGGCGGAGTGGCGGGATCTGGTGGCGGATCCGCGCGTCGAGGCCATCGTCATCGCCTCGCCTCAGGACACCCACCGCGCCATTGCCGAGGCCGCCTTTGCGCGGGGGTTGCCGGTGTTTTGCGAAAAACCGCTGGGCGCCTCGCTGGAGGATGCGCGCGCGCTGTGCGCGGCGGCTGATGCGGCGGGCGCGGTGCATATGATCGGCTTCAACTATGTGCGCAGCCCGGCCACGCAATTCGTGCGGCAGCTGCTGGCGGAGGGCGCGATCGGCGACGTGACCTGGTTTCGCGGCGAACATACCGAGGATTTTCTGGCCGACCCCGACGCACCGGCCAACTGGCGCACCACGGGGCGGGCGAACGGCACGATGGGCGATCTGGCGCCGCACATGATAAACGGCGCGCGCGCCTTGCTGGGCCCGATCACCGAGGTTTCCGCAAGGATCGAAACGCTGCACACACATCGCCCCGGCTTGCAGGGCGCCGCGCCGGTGGATAACGATGACCACGCGCAGATCATGGTGCGCTTTGCTTGCGGTGTGATGGGGCATTTGTATTTCAGCCGCACGGCGACCGGGCGCAAGATGGGCTATGCCTATGAAATACATGGCACAAAAGGTGCGATCCGCTTCGATCAAGAGGATCAGAACGCGGTGCATCTGTATCGGCGTGAAGGGCCCGAGGCGACGCGCGGGTTCACCCGCATCCTGACCGGCCCCGCGCACCCTGATTATCTGGCGTTTTGCCAGGGGCCGGGCCACGGCACCGGTTATCAGGACCAGATCATCATCGAGGCGCGCGATTTCCTGCAGGCGATTGCGCGTGGCAAACCTGCCTGGCCAAGTTTCCACGAGGGGCTGGCCGTTGCCGAAGTCATAGATGCTGCGTTCGTCTCGCACGATAGTGGCCGCTGGCACCCTGTTCCCCAAACTTGAAAGGGATCCGTTCATGACCATTCGCATCGGCAATGCGCCCTGTTCCTGGGGCGTGGAATTTGCAGGCGACCCGCGCAATCCGCCGTGGCGGTCGGTCCTGAAGGATTGCGCGGATGCGGGGTATACCGGCATTGAACTTGGCCCCGTCGGCTTCATGCCCGAGGATCCGGGGATCTTGTCCGAGGCACTGGATGAACACGGGTTGGAGCTGATCGGCGGCGTTGTTTTCCGTGCGTTCCATGACCCGGATGCGTGGGATGACGTGCTGGACGGTGCTGTGCGCACCTGCAAGGCGCTGGCCGCGCATGGCGCGCAGCACCTGGTGCTGATCGATTCGATTTCCCCCCGCCGTGCGCCCACTGCCGGGCGGCCTGACGCGGCTACGCAGATGAACTCCGGGGATTGGGCGGCCTTCCGCGACCGGATTGCCCATGTCGCCCGGATGGGGACCGAGGAATACGGCCTGACCGTGGGGATCCATGCCCATGCCGCCGGGTTCATGGATTTCGAGCCCGAACTGGAGCGCCTGCTGGAGGAGGTGCCTGAAGACATTCTGAAGATCTGCTTCGATACCGGCCATCATTCCTATGCCGGGTTTGACCCCGTGGCCTTCATGAAGCGCCACATCGACCGAATTACCTACATGCATTTCAAGGATATAGACCCATCCGTGAAGGCCGATGTGATCGCCAAAGGGACCGGGTTTTATGACGCTTGCGGGCAGGGCATCTTCTGCAATCTGGGGCAGGGCGATGTGGATTTCCCTGCCGTGCGGCAGATCTTGCTGGACGCCGGGTTCGAAGGCTGGTGCACCGTCGAGCAGGATTGCGATCCGACGCTGGACGTCTCCCCGATCGACGACGCGCGCGCCAACCGCGCCTATCTGCAATCCATCGGGTTTTAAGGGGGCGCGGGCATGACACGACTGAACTGGGGGTTGATCGGCGGCGGCGAAGGCAGCCAGATTGGACCGGCGCACCGTCTTGGCGCGCAGGCTGACGGGAATTTCATGCTGGCCGCAGGGGCGCTGGACGTGGACGCCGCCAAGGGCCGGGCCTACGCCGAACGGCTGGGCGTGGCCCCGGACCGGGCGTATGGCGACTGGCGCGAAATGCTGGCGGGGGAACGTGGGCGCGCGGACCGGATCGATCTGGTCACCGTCGCCACGCCGAATTCGACGCATTTTGAAATCACCAAGGCGTTTCTGGAAGCCGGGTTTCATGTGCTGTGCGAAAAGCCCATGACGATGACGGTTGAGGAAGGCGAGGAGATCGTCCGCGTGGCGCGCGCCAGCGGTCGGATTTGCGCCGTCAACTACTGCTATTCAGCCTATCCGATGGTGCGCGAAATGCGCCAGATGGTGCGCACCGGGGCGCTGGGCAAGATCCGGCTGATCGTTACCAACTTCAGCCACGGCCATCACGGTGACGCCACCGACGCCGACAACCCGCGTGTGCGCTGGCGTTATGATCCGGCGATGGCGGGCGTGTCCGGTCAATTCGCGGATTGCGGCATTCACGCGCTGCACATGGCCGGGTTTATCGCCGGCGATCAGGTGGCCAAGGTGTCGGCCGATTTTGCCTCGACCATTTCCAGCCGGGTGCTGGAAGATGACGCGATGGTCAATTTCCGGCTGGAAGGTGGCACCGTCGGGCGGCTGTGGACATCCTCGGTGGCGATCGGCCGGCAGCATGGCTTTGACATTCAGGTCTTTGGCGAAACCGGCGGCGTGCGCTGGGCGTCCGAGCAACCCAATCAAGTCTATTACACGCCCGTCGGCGGGCGCACGCAAATCATGGAAAAGGGCGAATCCGGGTTGTCCGATGAAGCCGGGCGCCTGAGCCGCGTGGCCATTGCGCACCCTGAGGGGTTCCCGCTGGCCGTGGCGAATATCTACACCGACCTGGCCGCCGCGATCCGGGGTGAGGCGCGCGATGGCCTGCCGAC
>CAJQNQ010000334.1 GCA_905479725.1 uncultured Paracoccaceae bacterium
GGATGTCGTCTGGCGCCGCACCAAGCTGGGCCTGCGCCTGAGTGCCGACCAGATCGCGCGGCTGGATCGCTGGATGCTGGACGCCGCTTAGGCAGGTCTGACGGTGGACGACGCCTGATCCTGAGCCCGGTCCTGAGCCCAGTCCTGAAGACGGCGAATCATCAGTGCACCGAAAGCCGCGTTCGCGTGATGCGCGTCCTGGGGGTCATCGTGGCGGAAGTCCGGCCGCATGAACCCGTCCGCTTGCCGGGTTTCGGGGGGCAGGTCGATCACCGGCACATCCCGCGCCGCCAGCTCGATCAGCATGATCGCGCGGTAGGTGTCGAAAACGCGCAGCGCCTGCGCCGCGGGATAGCGCGCGAGCACCTTGTGATCGGCAAAGAGCACCGGCGGCGACAGCGCGACGCAGGGCATCCGGATGCGGTTGAACAGGTCGATCAGGCCCAGAACGTGCTGCTGGTCGGCCAGCACCAATTGCCGGAACACCGCCTTCGACACCGTTGCGTGATCCGCGATCCTGTCGGCCAGCGCCAGTTTTTCGCCCGCCATCCGATGCAGGATCCGCATCGGCCACAGCGGCATGCACAGCCCCAGCACATCGGGGGCTGGTTGCTGGGGCGGCAGGCGGGTGAACTGCGCGCGGTAGCCCGGTGCGATAATCTCGGCATGATCGCCCGCGTCGCGCCAGAACGGGGTTGGCAGCACATGCCCGCCGCCCAGCGGCGTCACCGATACCTCGACACCCTCCCGCAGCGCGCCTTGCGCGCGCAGGGCCTTCAACCCGCGCTGCAACGCCGCCGTGTGGGAATCGCCCGTTATCAGGATTTTCATCATCGCCCCGTCTGAGCAGAACCCGCCAAGCTGCCGGGACCGACTTTCGCCGACCCGGGCAGAAAACACTATCCCCCGAAGGGCGTTATCGGTAGACCTGCGGCGATTTTGACCGTCCGCACAGGCAGCAAGAGGGCCCCATGGCGAATTTCCTGTATCTGAACGATCTGCCCGATGATCTGGATCTGGGGCCGGTGGTGGCCATTGATTGCGAGACCATGGGGCTGATCCCGCACCGGGACCGACTGTGCCTGGTGCAACTGTCCGGCGGCGATGGGACTGCGCATCTGGTGCAGATCACGCAAGACCAGACCGAAGCGCCCAATCTGACACGGCTTCTGGCCGATCCCGACGTGCTGAAGCTGTTCCATTTCGGGCGCTTCGACATCGCCGTGATGTATCATCGGTTTGGCGTGCTGGCGGCACCCGTCTGGTGCACGAAGATCGCGTCGAAACTGGTGCGCACCTATACCGACCGGCACGGGCTGAAGAACCTGCTGGGCGAATTGCTGAATATCGACATCTCGAAGCTGCAACAAAGCAGCGACTGGGGCGCGGCGCGGATCACGCAAGCGCAGCAGGATTACGCGGCGTCGGATGTGCTGTATCTGCACCAGCTGAGGGACAGGCTGACGGCGATGCTGGAGCGCGAGGGGCGGATGGAGACAGCGCAGGCCTGCTTCGATTTTCTGCCTCAGCGCGCGGCGCTGGACCTGGCCGGGTGGCCTGATACCGATATCTTCTCGCATTGATGCGTCAGGTGGGAACGGCATGACCTTTCAGGACAGCCAGCCATCACGGTATTCCCGACTTGTGGCCATTCTGAAGGTCGTGCTGCCGCTGACCGCGCTTGTGCTGTTGTCGCTGGTCTTCTTGCTGGCCCGCACCATCGACCCGACGCAAGCGATCCCCATGGCCGGGATCGATGTCGAGGATCGCGCGCGCGATCCGCGCCTGTCTGGCGCGCGGTTCGCCGGCGTGACGGACGACGGCGCGGCGCTGACCATCGAGACGGAGACCGCGCGCTCTGATCAGGCGGTGGCGCTGCGGCTGGAGGTAACGGGGCTGGATCTGCGACTTGAGGGTTTGAACGGCGAGGATTTCTTCGCGCGGGCGCAGACCGGCGTTCTGGACCGTGGCACGGGGCGGTTCGAGATGAGCGGTGGATTGGAGATAGTCACCACGCCCGGCTACCGGCTGTCCAGCGAGCGGTTGACCGGCCTGCTGGACTCCACGCGCATCGAATCCCCCGGCCCGGTCACCGGAAGGGCGCCGGCGGGGGAAATTACCGCCGGGAACATGGTAATGCGCACCGATTCAAGCGGCGGTGCGGGTTATAGGCTTGTTTTCGGGGGCGGTGTGCGTTTGTTATACCGAACCGACAACTGAGGACCCCGCCATGCTGCGCCTGATCCAGATCCTGTGCCTCGCCGCACTCAGCTTTGCCGCGCCCGCGGCGGCGCAGAATGTTCAGATCAGCTTCGGCTCCTCGTTGCGGCTTGAAAACAGCGCTCTTGAAATCACCGCTGACTCGCTCGAGGTGGACCAGACCACTGGCGCGTCGATGTTTTCGGGCAATGTGGTGGCCGCCCAGGGTGACATGCGCATTTCCGCCCAATCGCTGAATCTGAGCTATGAAGATGGCGCGGGCGATGGTTCGCGCCGGATCGGCAGGCTGACGGCGCAGGGCGAGGTGACCATGGTGACCGCATCGGAGGCCATCGAAGCGCAGCGCGCCGTCTACGACCTGACGGCCCAGACGCTGGAAATGACCGGTGACGTGGTGCTGTTGCAGGGGGCGAACCTGTTGTCGGGAGAACGCTTCATTGCCGACCTGCGCTCTGGAACCGGCCGGATGGTGGGACGCGTGCGCACGATCATCCGGGTGGACTGACCCGGCATGACTCCACAAGCCGAGCAAAGCGGCGGCCTTCAGGTCAGCGGCCTGATGAAAAGCTATAAACGCCGCCCGGTGTTGCGCGGCATCGACCTGACGCTGAACCGAGGTGAAGTGGTCGCGCTGCTGGGGCCGAACGGGTCGGGCAAGACGACGTGTTTCTACTGCATCGCCGGGCTGGTCCCTGCCGATGGCGGGCGCGTGGCCATCGACGGCACAGATGTGACCGGTTGGCCGATGTATCGCCGCGCGCGGCGCGGAATTGGCTATCTGCCGCAGGAAATGTCGATCTTTCGCGGCCTGTCGGTCGAGGACAACATCAAGGCGATCCTGGAAATCACGCTGCCGGACCGGTCGGAACGCGCGGCAAGGCTGGAGGAATTGCTGGCCGAGTTTTCCATCACCCGGTTGCGCAAATCGCCCGCCCTGGCCCTGTCTGGCGGCGAACGACGCCGGGCCGAGATCGCCCGCTGCCTGGCCTCCAACCCGTCCTTCGTGCTGCTTGACGAACCTTTCGCGGGGGTCGATCCGATCGCGGTTGGCGACATTCGCGCGTTGGTCGCCGATCTGACGCAACGCGGGATCGGGGTGCTGATTACCGATCACAACGTGCGCGAGACGCTTGAGATCGTCGACCGGGCCTATATCCTGCATGATGGAACGGTGCTGATGAGCGGCGCGCCCGCCGAGGTGGTCGCCGACCCCGATGTGCGCCGCGTCTATCTGGGCGACAGCTTTCGGTAAGTCCGCCCGTATTCGCTGTAGAAGGGGCCGCCCATGGCGATGAACCCGCGGCTTGAACTGCGCCAGACGCAACGGCTGTCGCTGACACCGGCCCTGCGCACCGGGCTGTCGGTCTTGCGCATGTCCCCGCTGGACCTGGCCGAGGAAGTCGGCCGCGAAGCCGCCCGCAATCCGTTTCTGCGCGTCGACGCCGCGCGCTCTGGTGGTCCGCCTTCGGCTGGTCCCAGTGAACTGGCCGCGGGTCTGGCCGCGCCCGGGGCCGGGTTTCAAGAGGATCTGCGCCGCCAGATCCGCCTGAAACCGCTGGACACGACGCTTGCCGCCGCGGTTGATTTCCTGATCGGTGAATTGCGTGATGACGGGTTTCTGGATGCCGGGATCGAGGAGCTGAGCGACGAGTTGTCGGTTCCCGTCGTGCTGCTGGAGCGTGCGCTGGCGGTCTTGCAGGGTTGCGAACCCGCAGGGGTGGGCGCGCGCGACCTGCCCGAATGCCTGCGCCTGCAACTGGTGGACCGGGGAATTTCCGCGCCGGACGCGGCGATGACGGTGCGGCATCTGCCGGCCTTCGCGGCGCGTGACTGGGACAGGCTGGCCGAAGCC
>CAJQNQ010000335.1 GCA_905479725.1 uncultured Paracoccaceae bacterium
CCCCAGCACCCGGCGGCGCACGGTGTGCTGCGGCTGGTGCTGGAACTGGATGGCGAACTCATCATGCGCTGCGATCCGCATATCGGGTTGCTGCATCGGGGCACCGAGAAGTTGATGGAAAGCCGCACCTATCTGCAAAACCTGCCCTATCTGGACCGGTTGGATTACGTGGCGCCGATGAACCAGGAACATGCCTGGTGTCTGGCGATCGAACGGCTGACGGGCACCGAGGTGCCGCGCCGGGCATCGCTGATCCGGGTCTTGTTTTCCGAAATCGGCCGGGTGCTGAACCATCTTCTGAACGTCACCACGCAAGCCATGGATGTGGGCGCCCTGACCCCTCCACTGTGGGGGTTTTCCGAGCGCGAGCAGTTGATGGTGTTCTATGAGCGCGCCAGCGGTGCCCGGCTTCATGCCGCCTATTTCCGCCCCGGCGGCGTTCATCAGGATCTGCCCCCCGCATTGATCGACAATATCGAGGCCTGGGCCGAAGCCTTTCCGAAAATGCTGGATGACATCGACGGTCTGCTGACCGAGAACCGGATCTTCAAGCAGCGCAACGCCGATATCTGCGTGATTTCGGAACAGGATATCCTGGATTGGGGATATTCGGGCGTGATGGTTCGCGGATCGGGCCTGGCATGGGACTTGCGCCGCAGCCAACCTTATGAATGCTATGACGAATTCGACTTCAAGATCCCGGTCGGCAAGAATGGCGATTGCTATGACCGCTATCTTTGCCGCATGGCCGAGATGCGCGAATCGACGTCGATCATCCGGCAGGCGATCGCCAAGCTGCGCGCGCCAGAGGGGCAGGGCGACATCATGGCCCGCGGCAAGATTTCGCCGCCCAAGCGGGGCGAGATGAAGACCTCGATGGAGGCGCTGATCCATCATTTCAAGCTGTATACCGAAGGTTTCCACGTCCCCGCCGGCGAAGTGTATGCCGCGGTCGAGGCGCCCAAGGGTGAATTCGGAGTCTATCTGGTGGCCGACGGCACCAACAAGCCCTACCGCGCCAAGCTGCGCGCCCCGGGATTCCTGCATTTGCAGTCGATGGACTACATTTCCCACGGCTATCAGCTGGCCGATTGTTCGGCGATCATCGGGTCCCTGGATATCGTGTTTGGCGAGGTGGACCGGTGAGAGAGCTCGGCACCCTGATCGCGGCGGGCCTGCTGCTGGCGCAGCCTGCCTTCGCCTTCACGCCCGAACGCGCGGCGATCCTGGTGGACGCGGTCCGCGAGAATGGATGCCGCATGGACGGCGCCGAGGCCCCGGCGGCGCTGGAGCCGCTGGGACTGGACTCGATCGAGGTGCAATCCATCGTCGATATCCTTTACGGCGCCGACCTGGTGACGATATCCGGCGATCAGCAGACGCTGATCCTGGACGACACCCTGTGCGCCGCGCAGGGCGACGAGGCGTTGGCGCTGGTCACGGCCGCCTATGACGTTCAGGAAGCATCGCTGGAACCCTGGCGCCCCGATTTTCCGGCGGAACGCGGCGCGGCGCTGATCGGTATCGTTCGCGGCAATGATTGCGCCCTGACCGAGGAAGAAGCCGGGCAATTGCTGCCCGGCGCGGGCTTCGATCCGGTGCTGACGCGGGATATCGTGACGGTGATGCTGGATACCGGTTTGGTCACCATCGACCCCGAAATCGCGCGTATCCAGTTGTCTGACGGGCTTTGCGCCGCCGATGCCGCAAGCGACGAGGCGACGGTATCCGACGCCGTGGCGCTGTGGATCGAGGCCAATGCCGGGACCAATGCCAGCGGCGGGCCCAACCCGGCGCCTGCCCAGGGTCCCGCGCGAGAGGGCGACCAATGATCCTGTCCGCGCTGGTCACCGTGTTCCTGCTGATCGCCGTCGCGCTGGTCGGCTACATGGCGTATCTGTTCTGGACCAACCCGGATCGCGGGCTGGCCGAAACCACGCACCGCATCGAAAAGCTGCCCTACGTTCTGGCCGACCGCTACACCGCCTTTGCCGTTCTGGGCGCCGGAATGTTGGTGTTCGGCGATTTCCCGATCATCACGGTCTATTTCCTGGCCGGCACGATCATGGGCCTTGCCGATGGCATGATCTACGCCCGCGCCGGGCATCCGCACCTGAAACACACGGCCTCGGGCATCTTGAGCGCGCTGGCCATGATCGTAACCGCCGTGGCCTGGGCCATGACACCGACGGGGGGCTGACACCGATGTCGACCGTCTCGTTGACCGCACGCAATTCCAACGTCCCCGCGACGTTGCAGAAAGGGCAGAACTGACGCCATGCTCCGCCGACTTCATCCGAACCAACCCGACAGCTTTGACTTCACGCCGGCCAATCTGGACTGGGCGCGGGCGCAGATCACCAAATACCCCGAGGGCCGCCAGGCCTCGGCGATCATCCCGCTGTTGTGGCGCGCTCAGGAACAGGAAGGCTGGCTGAGCCGCCCGGCCATCGAAACCGTTGCCGATATGCTGGACATGGCCTATATCCGGGCGCTGGAAGTGGCCACGTTCTATTTCATGTTCCAGCTGCAACCCACCGGATCCATTGCCAATATCCAGGTCTGCGGAACGACCACCTGCATGATCTGCGGCGCCGAGGATCTGGTCGCGATCTGCAAGGACCGGATCGCCGCGCAGCCGCATACGCTGTCGGCGGATGGCAAGTTCACCTGGGAAGAGGTGGAATGCCTGGGCGCCTGCGCCAACGCGCCGATGGTGCAGATCGGCAAGGATTATTACGAGGATCTGACGGCCGAGAAATTCACCTGGATCCTGGACGAACTGGCCGCCGGCCGCGTGCCGACCCCGGGGCCGCAAAACGGACGCTTCGCCTCGAACCCGCTGCACGCGCGCACCAGCCTGTCCGCGGGTGAGGTCGTGGAGCCGGTCAATGGCTCGCTGGGGATGGCGGCGGAGCTGGACGACACGGTCAAGCGGATTGACGGCACCGAAGCGCCGATCCTGACCCCCTGGCTGAGACGCGCGGACAAACCGGCGACCAACCGCCTGGGCAAGGCCCCCGCGCCGAAGCCCGTGGTTGCCCAAAAGACGCCCGCATCGGCGCCCGCCGCCGTTGCGCAAAAGGCGGTCGCAGACGCGCCTGTCGAACAACAGCGCCCCGCCGCGCTGGACGCCGCGCGCGAGGGTGGCGCGGACGATCTCAAGCGGATCAAGGGCATTGGCCCGAAGCTGGAAATCCTGTGCAATTCTCTGGGCTTCTGGCATTTCGACCAGATCGCCGTCTGGACCGCGTCGGAAATCGCCTGGGTTGACGACAACCTGGCCGGCTTCAAGGGCCGCGTGACGCGCGACAACTGGGTCGAGCAGGCGCGGCAGCTGGCCGCCGGCGAAGAGACGGAATTTTCAAAACGCGTCGACAAGGGCGGCGTGTATTAACGGACGGACGGAGCACCCATGGGGGACACGCCAGAACAAAGCCGCCGGGGCCGGGTGATCGCACTGCTGATCGCCAGTGTCGGCATTGCCTATGTTCTGCTTCTGGCCCTGGGTTCTCAACTGGGATGGTCCCAGAGAACGATGGCGTTTTTCGATCTGGCCGCGTTGGCCGGATTCACGATGGCGTTGTGGCTACTTTACGGGCTCTGGCGGTCACGTCGGAACAACGAGGACTGAGTGATGCTGAAAGATCAGGACCGGATCTTCACGAATATCTACGGCATGTATGACCGCAGCCTGAAAGGCGCCCAATCGCGGGGCTGCTGGGACGGCACGAAGGACATCATCGCCAAGGGCCGTGACTGGATCGTCAACGAGATGAAGGCCTCGGGCTTGCGCGGTCGTGGCGGTGCGGGCTTTCCGACGGGTCTGAAATGGTCCTTCATGCCCAAGGAATCCGATGGCCGCCCGGCCTATCTGGTGATCAACGCAGACGAATCCGAACCCGGCACCTGCAAGGACCGGGAAATCATGCGCCATGATCCGCATACGCTGATCGAAGGCGCGCTGATTGCGTCCTTCGCGATGAATGCGCATGCCTGCTACATCTATATCCGCGGTGAATACATCCGCGAGCGCGAGGCGCTGCAACGCGCCATCGACGAGGCTTACGCCGCCGGTCTGCTGGGGCCGAACGCGGCGAAATCGGGCTGGGATTTCGATCTCTATCTGCACCACGGCGCTGGCGCCTATATCTGCGGCGAGGAAACTGCGCTGCTGGAAAGCCTGGAAGGCCGCAAGGGCATGCCGCGCATGAAGCCGCCCTTCCCGGCGGGCGCGGGCCTGTATGGTTGCCCGACCACGGTGAATAACGTGGAATCGATTGCCGTGGTGCCGACGATCCTGCGCCGGGGCGGCGACTGGTTCGCGGGCTTTGGCCGCCCCAACAACGCCGGCACCAAGCTGTTCGCGCTGACCGGGCATGTCAACAACCCGTGCGTGTTCGAGGAAAGCATGTCGATGCCCGTGCGCGAGATGATCGAAAAGCACGGCGGCGGGATTCGCGGCGGCTGGGACAACCTGAAGGCCATCATTCCGGGCGGGGCCTCGTGCCCGATCCTGCCCAAGGATGCGCTGGAAGATGCAATCATGGATTTCGACGGGATGCGCGAAAAGCAATCCTCGTTCGGCACCGGTTGCATGATTGTCATGGACCAGTCCACCGATGTGGTGAAGGCCGTCTGGCGCCTGTCGGCCTTCTTCAAGCATGAAAGCTGCGGCCAGTGCACGCCGTGCCGCGAAGGCACGGGCTGGATGATGCGCGTCATGGACCGCCTGGTGCGCGGCGAGGCCGAGCTGGAGGAAATCGACATGCTGTATGCGGTTTCCAAGCAGGTCGAAGGGCACACCATCTGCGCGCTTGGCGACGCGGCGGCCTGGCCCGTTCAGGGCCTGATCCGCAATTTCCGTGGCGAGATCGAGAGCCGGATCAAGGCGGCCAGGGCGGCCCGCAGCAGCGCACTGGCGGCGGAGTAAGCGCGTGATCCGTTCTCAAGGCACCAACCCGGCACATGATGCCAAGAACACGGCGCCCTTGCGGTGCGCCGGGGGGGTGCATTGTGACATTTGAATCCGAAAGCCAGAACAGCGGCTGGCTGGTTCGCAAAGCGACGCAGATCAGTTCCTTCAGTGATCTGTCACGCATTCTTCTGACGCTTGCGGCCGGGTTCATCGCGTTCTGGCAAGTCAACGCGCAGTGGCAGGTCGAGAACGAGCGCGCCGCGCGCCTGGCGTTCCGCGAATTCCTGACCGTGTCGATGAACAATCCGGCCTATTCGCGCCCGGATCTGCTGGAGCGGCAATACACGCCGCTCGAATACGAGCAATACTTCTGGTATGTGAATTTCATGAGCCAGACTTTTGAAGAAGTCTTTGCCTATGTGCCCGAGGTCGATGCCTGGGTCGACCTGGCGGAAACGCAGATCGCGTTGCATTGCGCCTTTTTTGATTCAGACGAATATGTCCCAGAGCTTTATTCGCGGCGGTTTCAGGATACCGTGGCCAGGATCATCGCTGACAATCCGATGGGGGCCTGCCGATGAACAGGGCAGCACCAGCGTTCAGCGGCCATTTGGCGCCAATGCGTGATACCCGCGCCAATCGTGTTGCCCGTGGTCCGCGCCGCCGCGTTCTGGTCCCGGCTGCGCTGGCGTTTTGCGCCGGTCTGGCGGCCTCCACGGTCATGGCGCAAACCCCGCGCCTGGCCAGTGCCGGCGGCAGCCAGTGGGGTTTTTACCTTCTGGAAAGCGGCGCGGCGATGGAAACCCTGCTGACCGGCCAGCCCAGCCTTTACGGGCAACAACCCGAGGCGATCATCACCGTCGTCAGCCGTGACGGGCGGGCGCTGCGCGAAAGCGATCGTTCGCTGGCGGTCGGCGTGGCACACGGCCTGTGCGAGCAGACCGGACGACGCTTCAACACCCAATCGCGCGGCCATTGGCTGGAGTCGGGCGGCCTGGGCTTTCAGGGGGCATGCACGCAATGGTAATCCGTCTGCCCGCCCTGGTGCTTGGCGCCACCCTGATCGCAGCGCCGCTTTGGGCCGCGCCGCAGGAAGAAATCAACGCCACCCTGGGCGCCGATACCGAAATCTGGAACGGTCTGTTCGCGATCGCGCTGGCCGACCAGATCCGCGAGAATTGCGACAGCATCAGCGCGCGGAATTTCCGCGCCATGCGGTTCATCTACGGGCTTTACGGCCGGGCCCGCGAATACGGCTATTCGCGGCAGGATATTCAGGCCTTTCAGCGTGATGACGCGGTCGGTGACCGCATGCGCGCCGAAGTGATGGCCTATTTCGCAGAAAACGGGGTGCGCGAAGGCGCATCCGAGACCTATTGCGCCTTGGGGCTGGCCGAAATCTCGGCCGATACGCCGGCGGGCAATCTATTGAGAGCAAGGTAAGCCATGTCAGAGCTTCGCACCATCATCATCGACGGCCACGAGATCGACGTTCCCCCGGCGATGACCCTTATTCAGGCCTGCGAGCAGGCCGGGATCGAAGTGCCGCGCTTTTGCTACCACGAGCGTCTGTCGATCGCCGGCAACTGCCGCATGTGCCTGGTCGAGGTGGTCGGCGGCCCGCCCAAGCCCGCCGCAAGCTGCGCGATGCAGGTCAAGGACCTGCGCCCGGGGCCGGACGGCGCGCCGCCCCAGGTCCGGACCAATTCGCCGATGGTCAAGAAGGCTCGCGAAGGGGTGATGGAGTTCCTGCTGATCAACCACCCGCTGGATTGCCCGATCTGCGATCAGGGCGGCGAATGCGACTTGCAGGACCAGGCCGTGGCCTACGGGGTCGATTTCAGCCGTTACCGCGAGCCCAAGCGCGCGTCCGAGGATCTGGATCTGGGCCCGCTGGTCGAAACCCACATGACCCGCTGCATCAGCTGCACCCGCTGCGTGCGCTACACGACCGAGGTCGCGGGTCTGACCTTGATGGGCCAGACCGGGCGCGGCGAGGATGCCGAAATCACCAGCTATCTGAACCAGACGCTGGAATCGAACATGCAGGGCAACGTGATCGACCTGTGCCCGGTGGGCGCGCTGACGTCGAAGCCCTATGCCTTCACCGCGCGCCCGTGGGAATTGACCAAGACCGAAACCAT
>CAJQNQ010000336.1 GCA_905479725.1 uncultured Paracoccaceae bacterium
TGTGGACGCTGCCGGGCAAGCGCGCAATTCGCTATTCCGTCGGCATCGGCAGACCGGGACTGTATCATGATGGCGAATTCTACGTTGGCGCCAAGCGCGAATGGCCATCCTGGACCCCAACCCCGGCGATGATCGCCCGTAACCCGGCGGCGTATGAGAGATACGCCGATGGCATGCCCGGCGGCCCCTACAATCCGCTTGGCTCCCGCGCGCTCTATCTCTTTGATTATACAGGCCGCGATACCTATTTGCGCATCCACGGCACGAATGATCCTTCGACCATTGCGCGTCGGGTTTCGAACGGTTGCGCCCGGCTGACCAACGATCTGATCATCGGTCTTTACAACCGTGTGCCGCTGGACACGCGCGTGGTTCTGCATCCGGCCGACGCCTGACGCCGCGCGCGCTGGACGTCTGGCAAAAGACGGGCGCCTGCGCGCCTCATCCCCGCTCGGAAACCCGGGCGGGGACAGGTGCGCGCAGGCCGAGCCTTGCGCCGCGTTCGGTCCGATTTTGCGCAGAAGATTTCTCAGTTGGTGACGGGGTCAGGCGCTGTTTCCAGCACCAGATATCCCACGCGCCCGTCCGGGCAGCTCAACGTGGCGACTCCGTCCGCCGACTGGATGATCTCACAGCCCGGCGCGAGGTCGGCCACCGCGTCTCGGGTTGCCAGCGCAGTAGCCGCATACGGACAGTTCGCCACCGACGCCGCACAGCCGGAAAGCACTAGGGCCAGAGTGCCGAATGTGGCAAGGCGCATGAGTTTCATGGTTCTATCCCTGCGATTGGGGGGCTGCGTCAAATTGTCGTCGCGACCGCGATGGACCCGGTCATCATCAGGAAACACCGCACCCTGGATTTCCCCAAGAGCGCAGGATCGGGGCGGAGAATTTCCGGATTTGGACATGGATGACGTCGACAGGATCATGGTAGAGATCATTTCGCGCCGTTCCAGGGCGAAGGTCAAGGATACATTTGGATACAATAAACCGGCCTTCACAGGATTGCGGAAAGCGCACTGGAAGTGAAATTTTCCTCTGATATCGTGGCCGGCATTCGAATGCGGCGTTCAACGGTTGGATACAGCGCGCGACGCAGATAGACATGAGGCGCGCGCGACCCTGTCGGCACGCAAATCAGGTAAACAGGAACCGCCCGGGCCGCGGTGGAGGAGTAAAGAATGGATAAACTTGGCTGGCTGATAGGCGGTGTCCTTGTCGCGGCTATCGCGGTGTTCGCATGGCAATCGACGCAACCGAACGAGCCCGCGCGCGGCACCATGGTGCGTCCGGATCTGGGCGCGCTCAACGCGTTGCAGGATGGGGATCCGATTGTCGAAGTTCGTTTGCCCGCCGAATTGTCGCCCGAGGCACGGATAGGTCAGCGCGCCTTCGAGGCCAGCTGCGCGGCCTGCCACGGGATCAATGCGGCAGGCCAGAACGGCGTGGCGCCGCCGCTGATCCATCAGACATACGCACCCGACCACCACGGTGACATGTCGTTTATTCTGGCCCCCGAAAACGGCGTGCAGTCGCATCACTGGCCGTTCGGAAACATGCCCCGGATCGAAGGGCTGACCCGGGCCGACTTGCGCACCATCGTGGCCTATATCCGGGCGCTCCAGGTCGAAAACGGAATCAACTGATGGCACCGTCGTCTTGCCCGGACGGCTTTGGGGCGCCTGCATCCGGCGCCGGGTTGCCGGCCGGACCGTGGCGGGCGGACTGGCCGCCCGGGCAAGGCGTTGCGATCCGGGGCTTGCGTGTTTCCTGAATGCCACACTTCGGGGCGGCACCAGGTCGGTCTCGCGGAGCTGGTGCGCCCCGTCGGGCGCGCACGCATCAAGCCATGGTCGAACGGCGCCCCTTTGGGCCAGTGCCCCGGTCGCGGCGGCTCGGCCGGCCCAAGGGGGCGGGTTGACCAGATATCTGACGGGCGGCGGACACCGCCCGGTTTCTGCGGCGAAAGGAAACGGCCAAAATGGTCACACGACGCGACTTTCTGAAATCGACCGGCGCCACGGCTGGGGCGCTTCTTGGCGGTGCGACGCCGCTGGCGGTGTTTGCCCAGGCGGCGTCGCCAGCCCCCCTTCGGGCGCGCGAGGTCTCGGTGCAGCTTCTGCCTGATGACTACCCTGCGACCCGGATCTGGAGCTATGCCGACGCGACACCGGGCGAATTGCTGAAGGTCAGACAGGGCGATTGGCTGCGGCGGCGTCTGGTCAACGACCTGTCCACCGCGACCTCCATCCACTGGCACGGCATCCGGATCGACAACGCGATGGACGGCGTTGCCGGGCTGACGCAGGATCCGGTTCCGCCAGGCGGCACGTTCGACTATGCGTTCAATCTGCCCGATGCGGGCACCTTCTGGTATCACGCCCATACCCGGTCCTACGAGCAGGTCGCGCGCGGCCTTTACGGCGCGCTGATCGTCGAGGAAGCCGAGCCGCCCGAGGTCGACCGCGACGAGGTGCTGGTGCTTGACGATTGGCGCCTGAAGCCCGAGGACGCGCAGCTGGAGCCGATTTTCGACAATCAGCATGATCTGAGCCATGCGGGACGGCTGGGCAATTTTGTCACCACGAACGGCCGCTACGATTTCGGCCTGGACGTTCGGCGCGGCGACCGGCTGCGCCTGCGCCTGATTAACGCCGCGAATGCACGGATCATGCTGCTGGGGCTTTCCGGGCTTGAAGGCTGGGTCATGGCCTATGACGGGATGCCGCTGGCGCGCGCCGAACCGGTCGGCGAAACGCTGGTTCTGGGGCCGGCGCAGCGGGTGGATCTGATTGTCGATGTCACCGCCGCCGAAGGCGAGAACGCCTGGCTTCTCCGCGCCGAAGGCAACGAGGGTTTCGCGCAGACCGAGTTCCGGGTCTCGGGGGCGGCCGCGGTTGCCCGCCGGCCTGCGCCCGCCCCGTTGCCGCCCAATCCGCGCATGGAGGTGCCCGGGCTTGGCCTTGCGCGCCGTCTGCGGATGACCCTGGAAGGCGGGGCCATGGGGCGCATGAGCCAGGGCACCTACAATGGCCAAAACCGGACATTCAGCGAACTGGCCGCGGAAAACCAGTTCTGGTCGCTGGGTGGCGTGGTTGGCATGACCGATGCGCCGCTGGCCGAAGTGGCGTTGGGCGAAACGGTGCGGCTTGAACTGGTCAACGAAACGGCCTTTGCCCATGCGATGCACCTGCACGGGATGCATTTCCGCGAGGTGCTGGCCGATGGTGGCCTGGGCCCGCTGCGCGACACGATTCTGGTCATGCAGGACGAAACGCGCGAAATCGCGTTCATTGCCGACAACCCGGGCGATTGGCTGTTCCATTGCCACATGCTGGCCCATGCGGCGGCGGGGATGATAACCTGGCTCAAGGTGGCATGATGCGTTTGCTGATCGGATCCCTCGCGGTTACCCTCTCTCTGGCCCTGGCTGCCGGATGGTGGTTCTGGCAATCCCCAGCCAATGACGATGCCGCGACGCTGGCCATGGATTCGCCAGAACTGCTGGCTTCCATCGCTTCGGGGCAGGTGCTTTATGCCCAAAGCTGCGCCGCGTGCCACGGCGCCAATCTTGAAGGGCAGCCGAATTGGCAAAGCCCGGGCCCGGATGGTCTGCCGCTGGCCCCGCCGCATGACGAAAGCGGGCATACATTTCACCATGGCGACGGATTGCTCTTTGACTATATCGCTCTGGGCGGGCAAGAAACCTTGTCCCGGATGGGCGTCGAATTTGAAAGCGGGATGCCGGCCTTCGGCGATCAGTTGAGCGAGGCTCAGATATGGGACATCCTGACATTCATCAAATCGACCTGGCCTGAAAACATCAGAGCCGCGCAAGTGGCACAGACAGCGGCCGAACAGGTGGCACAGACAGAGGCCGAACAGGCCGAAAACGGAGATTGACATGACCAGGATATGGACTGCACTTCTTGCGGCGGGGATGCTGCTTCTGGCGGTTCCGGCAGCCGCGCAGGAACTGACCGAAGACCGCGTGCGCCAGCTCGTGCTCGAAACGATCCGCGAAAACCCCGGCATCGTGATGGAGGCGGTCGCGATCCTTCAGGCCCAGGAGGCAGAAGCCCAGGCGGGCGCGCAGGCCGAGGTGCTGAACGAACAGCGCGAAATCCTCGAACGTGATCCCAATGCGCCGGTGTTCGGCAACCCGGATGGCGATGTGACAATCGTCGAATTCTTCGACTACAATTGCCCCTATTGCCGCCGCGCCATGCCCGAACTGGAGGTGCTGCTTGAAAGCGATCCGAATGTGCGCATGGTGATGCGTGAATGGCCCATTCTTGGCGAAGGATCGGTTTTCGCCGCCCGCGCCGCGCTGGCCGCGCGCAAGCAGGGGCTCTACGAGGAATTCCACTGGGCGATGATGGGCATGGAAGGCCGGGCCGAGGAGCCGTCGGTCCTGGATATCGCGGATGCGGTCGGGCTCGACATCGATCGCTTGCTGCAGGACATGGACGCCCCCGAGGTTGACGAGCATATCGCCACCACGATGCGTCTGGCGCGCGATCTGGGCTTCACCGGAACGCCGTCCTTTGTCATCGGCGACCAACTGGTGCCGGGGCTTGTCGAAAGCGCGCGGTTGATTCGGCTGGTGAACCAGGTTCGCGAAGATCAGGCCAACTGACCCGCACCAGCGCCATCGGACCTTTGCGCCCGGACCCGTTTCGCATGGCGGACGACTGGCCCTGGCGCATCCCGGCCGGCAGGCCATAGCGGCCGCAAATACCGGCGGCAAAGGGGTAAGGCATGGCATTTCTGGGTCTGGATCTGGGAACCTCGGGCCTGCGGGGGGTGTTGATGGACGCGCAGGGCCGCCCGGTTGCCTCGGCCGAGCGGCCCTGCCATGTGTCCCAGCCTTTTCCCGGCTGGTCTGAACAGGATCCCGCCGACTGGATCGGCGCGCTGGAGGGTGTTCTGGACGAAATGCGCGCCACCTGCGCCGGGTTTCGGGATCTGAGGGCGATCGGCGTCGCCGGCCACATGCACGGGGCGACGCTGCTGGATGCTGGCGGGGCGGTGCTGCGGCCCTGCATGTTGTGGAACGACACCCGCGCGCATGCCGAGGCCGGGCAACTGGATCGGACCGCCGGTGTGCGGGAAAGTTCGGGCAATATCGTGTTCGCGGGTTTCACCGCGCCCAAGGTGCAATGGCTGCGCCACCACGAGTCCGAGATCTTCGCCAGGATCGACAAGGTGCTGCTGCCGGCGGCTTATCTGAACCTGTATCTGACCGGCGAGCCGGTGTCGGACATGTCCGACAGCGCCGGCACGGCCTGGCTGGATGTCGGCGCGCGGGACTGGTCGGACCGGGTGTTGGCACTGACCGGATTAAGCCGCGCGCAGAT
>CAJQNQ010000337.1 GCA_905479725.1 uncultured Paracoccaceae bacterium
GCGCCGCGACAGTTCCAGATGCCGCTCGAAGAAGCCGCGCACCAGATCTGGCTGCCATTTCTGGTCCTGCGGCACGTTGCCCTGAACCAGCCGCAGCATGATCGGTTGCTCGGGCGGTGACGGCGGGTTCAGCCGCGCGGCGCCCAGAGCCCAGACCCCACCCAGAACCGCGATGGCCCCGAGACCCGCAAAGGCACTCCGCAACAGCCGCTGCTGGCGCAGCCGCGCCCAGCCGGTCGCCAGCGCCGCCGCCAACCCCAGCGTCAGGGACGACAGCGCCAACGCCCCGCCATAGGCGGCGATCTGGTCGGCGGGTGTGCCGATCCAGATATGCCCCAAAAGCGCCCAGGGAAACCCGGTGAACACGATGCCGCGCAGGGCCTCGAAGGCCAGCATGGCGCCAGCGGTCGCCCACAGGCGGCCCACCCTGCCCTGAAGCGCCATGAAACCCAGCTGAGCGGGCACCGCCCAGAACAGGGCCATCCCACCGGCCATGCCGACCAGCGCGAAGGGGGCCATCCAGCCGGTTGCGGCGATGTCGACCAGAAAAGGTTCGATAATCCATGACAGCGCCAGCCCGAACTGCGCGGCCCCGGCCAGCCAGGCGCGACCGAAGGCAGCGCGCGCGCTCGGCGCCGTGGCGATCAGCACCAGCACCGCGGCCAGCGCCGGCACGGCCAGGAACCACGCCCCCCAGGGGGCCTGCCCCAGGGCGATCACCAGACCCAGTGCGATCAGCAGCGCAGCGCGCCCCAGGCGATGGATGATCGGGCCCTTGTCCGATCTTGACGATCTAGTCCGCATGTTTGCTCTTTTCTCCCCCGGCGGCTCGCAACCGCAACCGCTTCACGCGGCGCGGGTCTGCCTCTAGCACTTCGATCTCGTGCCCGGCCGGGTGACTGATGACTTCCCCGCGCGCGGGCACACGCCCGAGCAGCAAGAAGACGAGCCCGCCAAGCGTATCGACTTCTTCATCATCCAGGCCGGCCGTCAGGTCGATCCCCAGCGCCTCGTTCAGGTCATCAAGCGGGGCGCGGGCCTGCACCGTCCAGGTTCCCGGCGCCTCGGCGCTCCAATGATGCTCGTCCTCGGTGTCATGCTCGTCCTCGATCTGGCCGACGACCTGCTCCAGCAGATCCTCGATCGTGACAAGGCCGTCGACACCGCCATATTCGTCGATCACCAGCGCCATGTGCATCCGTTCGGCCTGCATCTTTTGCAACAGCACCACCAGCGGCATGGAGGGTGGCACGAACAGCAAAGGGCGCAGGTTCTCGTCAATCTTCATGCCGCCCTTGCGCGAATCGAACCCATTGCGCAGCACCAGATCCTTGAGCAGCAACAAACCCTTGGGCTGATCCAGCGTCTCGTCGTAGACCGGCAATCGCGAAAACCCGGACTCTCGGAACACGGTCATCAGGTCGGCGCTGTCGATGTCATGCGGAATCGCCACGATCTCGGCCTTGGGCACCGCGACATCCGCCACACGCAACCGCCGCAGGTTGGCCAGACCCGGCAGGACCTGACGCATGGACTTGCTCAACGCTCTTTCCGCGGCATTTTCGGGATCGGTGGGGGACAACGCATCGAACAGACGGCCCCAAAGGCCGCGCTGCTGGCTACTGTCTCCGGAACCGGGTTCGGCGTCACCTTCGGATGGCAGGCTGACGGCGGGGCCGGATTGGGTGTCGGTCATGGGTCCTTTCCAGGATGATGTCAGTCAAGCAGGGCCACACCGGTCGGCGCATCACCCATCTGTGCCGCATATGGGTCCGCGATGCCCATCTGCGCAAGGATCAAAACCTCGGTTTTCTCCATTATCTCGGCATCTTGATCGGTCTGGTGGTCGTATCCCAGCAAATGCAGGGTCGAATGGACAACCAGATGCGTTGCATGGTGGTGCAGCGTCTTGCCCTGCGCGCGCGCTTCATTCCGGCAGGTCTGAAACGCCAGCGCGATATCGCCCAGTTCACCGGGCGCGTCCGGGGTTCCGGGTTCGGGTGGGTCGGGCAGGCCACCGGGTGTGGGCGCGCCCAGATCCCAGGTTGGCCAGGACAACACATTGGTGGCGCAGTCCTTGCCCCGAAACTGCCCGTTCAGCGCGCGGATGCGGGCGTCGTCGCAGGCCAGAACGCTGAGCGCGAAGCACGCCGGATCATGCCCCAGATGGTCCAGCGTTGCCGTCCCGCAGCGCGCGATCAGTCCAGCCAGATCCAGCGCGGCCCAGCCCTGCTCGATGATGTCGAGATCTACCTGCATCGGGCTGCCCCGGCGGCGCGGCGCATGGCGTCAGACACGGTTGTTCTCGTAACTGTCATAGGCCGCGACGATCTTGGCCACCAGGGGATGGCGCACCACGTCGGCGGCGGTGAAATAGCTGAACCCGATATCCGGAATCCCGTCCAGGATGCGTTCCGCGACCCGCAACCCGCTGACCTGCCCGCGCGGCAAATCCACCTGTGTGCGATCGCCGGTGATCGCCATGCGCGCGCCCTCGCCCAGCCGGGTCAGAAACATCTTCATCTGCATCTCGGTCGCGTTCTGCGCCTCGTCCAGCACGACAAAGGCGTTGGACAGCGTGCGCCCGCGCATGAAGGCCAGCGGCGCGATCTCGATCCGCCGCTCTTCCAACAGCCTGGGCAGTTGCTTGGCCGGCAGGAAATCGTTCAGCGCGTCATAAAGCGGCTGCATGTAGGGATCGACCTTGTCCTTCATGTCGCCGGGCAGATAACCCAGCTTTTCGCCCGCCTCGACCGCCGGGCGCGACAACACGATCCGGTCCACATGCCCCTCGACGAAGTGATGCACGGCAACGGCAACGGCGATATAGGTCTTGCCGGTGCCAGCCGGCCCGATTCCGAAATTCAGCGCCTTGTCGAAAAGCGAACGCGCATAATCCTGCTGCGCCCGGGTGCGCGGCGTGACCGATTTCTTGCGGGTGCGGATCTCGATCTGACCGGTGCGGAACATTTCCAGCTGTTGTTCGGGCGCGCCCCCCCGGCTCAGATGCAACGCGCCCTCCACGTCGCCGCTTTCCACCGCCTTGCCGTCGGACAGCCTGTCGTAGAGCGCCTGCAGGGTCTGCGTTGCCCGGCTCCGCATCGTCGGATCGCCCATCACATGCAACCGGTTTCCCCGGCGCACGATCTGAACATCCAGCTCGTGCTCAAGCTTCACGAGATTGCGGTCATATTCGCCACACAATTCGGCCAACAGGCGGTTATCGGCGAATTCCAGATCCGTTTGCAGCGGGTCATCGCCGGGTATCGGCGGGGTCAGCGTGCTGTAACCCAATAGGGACTCCTGAATGTTGGGCGCGGATTGGCCATGACCTCATGCTGCCGTGCCATTTCAGGGGGCGCAAGCGAAACCATCGTGAACGGCGCCATTCCTGGACCTGGACACCAAATCTGGCGCAAGGCCGATACAAAAAAGCGACATACGCCCCTCGCCCTCCCGGCGCAAAGCACGCGGCCCAACGCACAAACGGCCCCGCAAGCGGAGCCGTTTGCACAAGCGATAGGGGGCCGTCCCGGTCAGGTGCCGCGACGATAACGGCCCACGGCCACGGTCGGCGGCGCGATGCCCGAGCATACCGGGTTGCCATAGGGGTCAAGCCGCGCCGACATATAGCCCTCGATGCCCTCATCGACGATCCATTGGTCACAGCCCTGCGGGTCAACCCAGATCCCTGCGGGGCGCATGTTCGACAGGTGATTGGGCACGCCCAACTGGCGGTCCGACGTGTTGTCGACGGTGTTGATCTCGAAAAAGGCACCCCCATTGTTGCCGCCGGTTCCGGTGCTTGCACAGGCCGACAGAAATATGGCGACCCCTCCGAGCAGAACGTATTTGCTGGTTTTCATGGTGATTCCCCCGATCCTCACTGCACGCACATGACTTCGACACGGCGATTCTGGGCCATGCCCGCAGCCGTGTCATTCGAGGCTACCGGATACATCGGCCCGAAGCCGCGCACAGTCGCCACCCGGGCACCGACCCCGATCGCCACATTGGCAACCGTTCGCGCCCGGTTCTCGGACAGGTTCATGTTATACTCGAATCCGCCACGCGGATCCGTATGCCCGTAGATGATGAACGCGGTCGACGGGTTCGAATTGAAGAACTGCGCCAGGCGATCGGCGGCCCCCGGACGCAACCGATAGCTGCCAGTCGCGAACAGCGTGTCGGTGCTCTCAGCCAGGCAGACATTGGTGCGCCGGCAGACCGGGCGCCCATCCGGCGTGCGATTCGGGGTCATATAGCCTTCGATCCCGTTGTCGATCACCCAGTGTTCGCACCCGTCCGGATCAATCCAGATCGTCGGCACATACCGTTCGCCCACGATTGTGCGTTGCCGTTGCGCCGACGCGTCGGTGGCCGTCACTCCTGCCAGAATCAGCACCATGGCAGCGGCGCTGGCAATCAGCCGGACGGCATTGGAAACAGACTTAACCACAGCCATCATCCTTTTTTGTTGTTACCCCCAAGGCCCGCCCTGAAACAGCCAACGCCACGAGATGCCTCATGCGTCATACCAAACCGGGCCTACCATATCGGAAACATTAGCAAACTTCGCAGCTTATGGAAGGGCGATTCCCGATATCGGGCGTATTATCCTGAGCGATATTCCCTTGTGTCGCCAGAAACCGCGCACCCGGATGTCCGTTGGCGGCAGGCTTCCGCCGCTAGACGGCGATCCCGGCCAGCGAGTTGGGCGCGCTGGCCGTGATTCTGACACGGCGCAATTGCCCGGGGGTCAGATCCGCTCCCGTGGCATGGACGGCATGCAGATAATTCGACTTGCCAACCATCTGACCGGCCATGCGACCGGGCTTTTCGAACAGCACGTCCACCTCGCGCCCCACCATCGCCTGCTGAGCCGCGCGCTGCTGCTCGGTTATCAGCGCCTGCAAGGCCTGCAACCGCGCATCCAGCACCGTATCGGGCAATACCGGGCGCTCGGCCGCCGGGGTGCCGGGCCGGGCCGAGTATTTGAAGGAAAACGCCGAATGATAGCCGACCGCCCGCACCAGGCTCAGCGTCTGCTCGAAATCCGCGTCCTCCTCGCCAGGGAAGCCGACAATGAAATCGCCCGACAGCGCCAGATCCGGGCGCACGGTGCGCAGCCGGTCCAGAAGCGCCAGATACTGGGCCACGCTGTGCTTGCGGTTCATCGCCTTGAGGATCTTGTCCGACCCCGATTGCACCGGCAGATGCAGATAGGGCATCAGAACATCCACCTCGCCATGCGCGGCGATCAGATCGTCACTCATGTCATTGGGGTGGCTGGTGGTGTAGCGAATGCGCCACAAGCCGTCGATCCCGGCCAGTTCCCGCACCAGCCGCGCCAGCGTCCAACTGCGTCCGTCCGGTCCCTCGCCATGATACCCGTTCACATTCTGCCCCAGCAGCGTAATCTCGCGCACCCCGCGCGCCACCAGGTCGCGCGCTTCTGACAGCAGGCGGGCGGCGGGGCGGCTGACTTCGGCGCCACGCGTATAGGGCACAACGCAGAACGCGCAAAACTTGTCGCATCCTTCCTGCACCGTCAGGAACGCCGTCACCCCGCGCTTGGCGCGCGGCCCCCTTGGCAGATGCTCGAACTTGTCCTCGGCCGGAAATTCGGTATCCACCGCGCGCCCACCGGCCCGCACCTTTGCCTCCATCGCCGGCAGGCGGTGATAGGTCTGCGGCCCGACCACCAGATCGACAACCGGCGCGCGGCGCATGATCTCCTCGCCCTCGGCCTGCGCCACGCAGCCTGCAATGCCGATCTTCAGATCCGGACGCGCCACCTTCAGCGGCTTCAGGCGACCCAGTTCGGAATAGACCTTTTCGGCGGCCTTCTCGCGGATGTGACAGGTGTTCAACAAGATCATGTCCGCATCCTCGGCGCGGTCGGTGCCCACATACCCGGATGCCCCCAGCGCCTCGGCCATGCGCTCGCTGTCGTAGACATTCATCTGGCAGCCATAGGTCTTGATGAAAAGCTTGCGCGGCGTGGTCATGGGGTTTTCCTGTCAGGGCGTAGGCGGGACATACGCCAAACCGCCCGCCGCTTCAACGCACCCGCCCCCATCTTTGTGCATCAAATATCCTGAGGGTGAATGCGTGGACCGGCCCCGCCGGGCCGCGCAGAGGGAGCAACGCTCCCTGCAAGGCAGGCCCGCCAAGGGCCTGCCGGAAAGGCGTCGCGCGCCAGCGTGTCCGCGTTGTTCGATGCGCTCCCGAAAAACGCTCGCTCCGGTCAAGCGCAGATGTAATCCGTCAGCGAAGGCAAAGATAGAGCCGCTCGATCACATAGGAATACTGGCCGGTCGGGACGTTTCGGGTGCTGGCGAACTCCGCCCGCCGGTTGGGGCCGCGGCGGCAGACCCCGGCCGCCTGATCGTCCGCGGCGGCAAGGGCTGCGTTTCTCACCTCGGGCGATGCCATCTCCATCGCGAAGCCTTGCAACTGAATGCCAACGCTGGCTTCGTTGAACGAGCTGATGACCGGCTCCGGCGCGGGCACCAATCCGGAACAGGACATCAGCAATCCGCTTGTCGCGACCAGCAAAAGGGCACTTTTCATGTCTTTTTCTCCCTGTTCAACAAGTCCTGAAGGCCCTGGAACGAATGCGGCGGGCACCGCCATCAAAAACTACCCAAAGGCGTATTTACCTCTGGTAACGCAACCGTGACAAGTTTTTCCCGAAATTGCAACCGGCCACTGGCCTTCGAAGGCGAGCCCCCGTGCGCACGGGTTACCGGGGCTCTGGCCGCGACGACGCCGTGCGATCACGCGCCCCAGGCTGATCCGCGAAGATCCTGCCCACCCGCGCCGCCTCATCGGCCAACCCCCAGGGCGGGTTGATCACGAACAGCCCCGATCCGGTCATGCGATGCCCGTCGCGCGCCGGCGCAAACCGGACCTCGTGACGCAGGGCGCCCGGATGCGCGCCCTCCAGCGCCGCCAGCATCGGCGCGTGGCGCGCATCGGTCAGCACCGGATACCACAGCACGATGATCCCGACATTCCACTTGCGCGCCATCTGGCCGATGAAGCGCGGCATCTCGGAATAATCGGTTTCGGTCTCGAAGCTGGGATCGATCAGCATCATCCCGCGACGCGGGTTCGGCGGTGTCAGCTCTTGCGCCTTGGCGAAGCCATCCACCGCATGGACCCGCGCCGCGAAGGGCAGCATGGCCTCGCGCAACGCCTCGACCTCGCGCTTGGGGCGCTCGGCAGATCGATGCTGTCCCTGTCGCGCAGCATCAGCGCCGCGATCAGGGGCGACCCGGGATAAGCCTGCGCCCCTTGACCCGCACGAACCCGGTCCAGCACCCGCCGATAGGGGTGATCGGGCGCAAGGCGCTGTTCCAGCCG
>CAJQNQ010000338.1 GCA_905479725.1 uncultured Paracoccaceae bacterium
CCGGATCGAGCAGGCCGATGTGCGGCCTCGCTAGGCACGGCGCATGACCGGCGCGCTTCGTCTGCCGCCCCGGCCCCACCTGCCGGGGCGCACGCCGCGCCCGGACGCGGCGCCGTTCGGCGCGCTCAAGGCCCCGCTTGCGGATTGCGCGAGCCTGGCCGATTTTCAGCACAGCGCGGCGTTCAGGGCCGGGTTCGCGTGTTTCGATCAAGGCTATTTCTGGGAGGCGCATGAATGCTGGGAAGCCGTCTGGATCCGTCTGCCCCCGGCATCGCGCGAGCGTCAACTGGTGCAGGCCCTGATCCAGCTGGCCAACGCACGGCTGAAGGCGGCCATGGGAAACGCCGCCGCCAGCATGCGGATCCTGGAACGCGCACGCGTCGCCTGGGACGCGGCCTTTAGCGGCGGGAAAGCCCGTGTCTTTGGTGTTTCAGAGTCGGATTGGGCTGATTATCTTGCTAAATAGGCACTATAATGCATATCTTTTGATGCGATTCGGCCCAAGATGGGGATTTACGGCGCCTCTTTTTGGCATTATTGTGCAACTATTCGAATCCAAACCAGACAGGAGGCTCCGGTGGCCAAAGTGATTGATTTCCAGACCGACCCGTCCCGCTACCGCCATTGGCGCGTTGACTATGACGGCGCCGTCGCCAACCTTTTCATGGATGTGGATGAGGATGGCGGGCTGTTCGATGGCTACCAGCTGAAGCTGAACTCCTACGATCTGGGCGTCGATATCGAACTGGCCGATGTGGTCCAGCGGATGCGGTTCGAACACCCGGAGGTCAAGGTCGTGGTGATGCGCTCGGCCAAGGACAAGGTGTTCTGCGCCGGGGCCAATATCCGGATGCTGGGCGGCGCCGATCACGCCCACAAGGTGAATTTCTGCAAATTCACCAACGAGACGCGCAACACGTTCGAGAATGCCGAAGCGGATAGCGGCCAGAAATACATCGCAGCGATCAAGGGTGCCTGCGCGGGGGGGGGGTATGAACTGGCGCTGGCGTGCAACCATATCATGCTGACCGATGACAGCACCTCGTCTGTCTCTCTGCCCGAAGTGCCGTTGCTGGCCGTGCTGCCGGGCACCGGCGGGCTGACCCGCGTGACCGACAAGCGCAAGGTGCGCCGTGATCTGGCGGATGTATTCTGCACGCTGGAGGAAGGGATCAAGGGCCAGAAGGCGGTCAAATGGCGGCTGGTGGACGAAGTGTTCCCGAATTCGAAGTTCGACGACATGGTCGCGGCGCGTGCCCGTGAATTTGCCGACGCCTCGACCAAGGCGACTGGCACCGGCATCCGGTTGACGCCGCTGGCGAAAACCGTCGGCGACGATGGCACGTTGCACTATTCGCTGGTCGAGGTGGCGGTTGACCGCAAGGGACGCAAAGCCACGATCACCCTGTCCGGCCCGGATGGCGATGCGCCCGGTTCACCCGAGGCGCTGCACGCCGCCGGCGATCAAGGCTACATGCTGCGTCTCGCGCGGGAACTCGATGACGCGATTCTGCATCTGCGCCTCAATGAAATGGAACTGGGCCTGCTGGTGTTCCGCACCCAGGGCGATCCCGAGGCATTGCTGGCGCATGAGGCGTTCTTGCTGGAGCACACGAACGACTGGCTGGCGAATGAGATCCTGGCCTATTGGAAGCGGCTGTTGAAGCGCATCGACGTGACCTCGCGCAGCATGGTCGCGCTGGTTGAACACGGGTCGTGCTTTGCCGGGGTGCTGGCCGAAGTGCTGTGGTCGGTGGACCGCAGCTACATGATGGAAGACGAGTTCGAGGGCGACAACCGCCCCATTGCCGCCATCACGCTGAGCCCCGCCAATTTCGGGCCATTCCCGATGGGCAACGGGCTGTCGCGGCTGGAAACCCGGTTCCTGGGCGAGCCCGAGGCCGTGGGCGCGCTGAAAACCCGGATCGGCGAGGCGCTGGACGCGACCGACGCCGAAGAGGCCGGGCTGGTGACTGAAATCTTCGACGATATCGACTGGGAGGATGAGATCCGCATCTTCATGGAAGAGCGCGCCAGCTTCAGCCCCGACGCGATGACCGGCATGGAAGCCAACCTGCGCTTTGCCGGGCCGGAAACCATGGAAACCCGGATCTTCGGCCGCCTGACGGCGTGGCAGAACTGGATCTTCAACCGCCCCAACGCCACCGGCACCGATGGCGCGTTGCAGCGCTACGGCTCTGGCGTGCGCGGTGATTACAACCAGCAGCGGGTCTGAGACCTGCGGCGGTGGGGTCAAACCCCACCCTACGGGCCCCGAAAGCTTCGGTCCCGGTCAAAGCGTAGGGTGGGGTTTGACCCCACCGAAACAGGAGAAACCCATGCTCGACCTCATCAATGTCAGCTACGACACGCAGATTCCCAACAATGTCGGCCTGTCCTCGGACAAGCGCGTCTTGAAGGCGCTGGAAAAATGGCACCCCGGCTACATCAACTGGTGGTCCGACCTGATCCCGCAGAACTTCCAGCAATCGCTGGTCTATCTACGCACCGCCGTGTCGGTGGACCCCAAGGGCTGGGCAAAATTCGATTACGTCAAGATGCCCGAGTACCGCTGGGGCGTGCTGCTGGCCCCGCAGGTCGAGGACCGGCGCATCCCCTGTGGCGAACACGCCGGCGAGCCGGCGTGGCAGGAAGTGCCGGGCGAATATCGCAACATGCTCAAGCGGCTGATCGTCATTCAGGGTGATACCGAGCCGGCATCGGTCGAGCAGCAGCGCTTCCTGGCACTGTCCGCCCCGTCGCTCTATGACATGCGCAACCTTTTTCAGGTCAATGTCGAGGAAGGCCGCCACCTGTGGGCGATGGTCTACCTGCTGCAAAAATACTTCGGCAGGGACGGGCGCGAGGAAGCGGATGATCTGCTGCGCCGCTCGTCGGGCTCCGAGGAAGCCCCGCGCATGCTGGGCGCCTTCAACGAGGAAACGCCCGACTGGCTGTCATTCTTCATGTTCACCTATTTCACCGACCGCGACGGCAAGATGCAGCTGGAGAGCCTGGCGCAATCAGGCTTCGACCCGTTGTCGCGCACCTGCCGCTTCATGCTGACCGAAGAAGCGCATCATATGTTCGTCGGCGAAACCGGCGTGGGCCGCACGATCGAACGCACCTGTCAGGTGATGACCGAAAACGGGATCGACGACCCCTATGAGATCGAAAAGATCCGCAGTCTTGGTGTTATCGACCTGCCGACGATCCAGAAGAAACTGAACCTGCATTACACGCTGTCGCTGGACCTGTTCGGTCAGGAAGTGTCCACCAACGCCGCCAACGCCTTCAATGCGGGCATCAAGGGGCGCTACATGGAGCACCGCCAGACCGATGACCACCAGCTGAAGAACGACACCTACCCGGTATGGGATTTCGTTGACGGCAAGCTGCTGCGCCATGAGGTTCCGGCCCTGACCGCGATCAACATGCGCCTGCGCGACGACTACACGCGGGATGCCGCTGGCGGCGTGGGCCGCTGGAACAAGATCATTCAAAAGGCGGGGATCAATTTCGAGATGAAGCTGCCGCATGAAAGCTTCCACCGGCAGATCGGCGTGTTCGCGGGCAAGACGTTCGATCCTGACGGCAATCTGCTGTCCGGGGCCGACTATGACGCGCGCTGCGGTGACTGGCTGCCGAATCATGCCGATGGCGATTTCATCCAGTCGCTGATGACCCCGGTGACGGAGCCAGGCAAATACGCCAGCTGGATCAACCCGCCGAAAGTGGGAATCGACAACAAGCCCGGCGACTTCGAATATGTGAAGCTCTACATGGCTTGACCCAAGCCGCGCGGAACCACGCATCCTGCGGCACTACCGCCGCCGGGTGCTTGCGCATCACGCGCCGCGCGTCCCCAGATCAAGGAGCCCACCCCATGCCCATCATCCAAAACGCCCGGCAGACCGCACGCCCCGGCCGCCAGCGGATCGACGACGACACGTGCCTGAACTGCCCTGAGTGTCGCGGCCTGTGCTGGAGCCGGATCGAGCTGTCCCTTGTCCCTGACCGGGTTCTGCTCGCGCGCCGGAGCACGTCTGCATGAACAAACCCGTCAAACAGCATCTGATCGACCCGGAAATCTGCATCCGCTGCTACACCTGCGAGATGACCTGTCCGATTCAGGCGATCACCCATGACGACAACAACGTCGTGGTGGATGCCGAGAAATGCAATTTCTGCATGGATTGCATCCCGGTCTGCCCCACGGGGTCCATCGACGAATGGCGTGTCGTGACCACGCCGTATTCGCTGGACGACCAGTTCGGATGGGAGGAATTGCCCCCACAGGACGATCTGGGCGAGGCAGGCGGCAGCGAAGTCGAGGCGCTGGATGACGCCGTCGAGGCGTTGCTGGCCGAAGCACATCAAGGTGCGGGCGGGCGAGCGAAAGCGCCGGCCAGCGCGTCGAAGCCGTCGATCAACCTCTATAATCTGGGCAAGCCCGCGCTGGCCCGGGTGCAGGGCAATTTCCGCCTGACCGCCGAAGGCTCGGGCAGCGATGTGCGCCACATCATCCTGGATTTCGGCGGCCAGCCGTTTCCGGTTCTGGAAGGGCAAAGCATCGGCATCACGCCGCCGGGCACCGGTGCCGACGGCAAGCCACATCTGCCACGCCTCTATTCCGTGTCCAGCCCGCGCGACGGCGAACGGCCGCACTACAACAACGTCTCGTTGACCGTGAAACGCGAGGACCAGGGCCTGTGCTCGAACTACGTGTGCGACCTGAAGGTCGGCGATGAGGTCAGGATCACAGGCCCGTTTGGCGCCACCTTCCTGATGCCGGACGATCCCGCCGCGCGCCTTTTGATGATCTGCACCGGCACCGGCTCGGCGCCGTTCCGCGCCTTCACCATGCGCCGCCAGCGCGCCGCGCGCGGGGCTTCGGGCGACATGGTGCTGTTCTTCGGCGCGCGCGCCCCCGACAGCCTGCCCTATTTCGGCCCGCTGAACAAAGTGCCCGACAGCTTGTTGCAAAAACACATGGTGTTCAGCCGCCTGCCCGACCAGCCCAAGGAATATGTGCAGGACCGCATGATGGCGGAACAGGACATCGTCGCCGAACTGCTGGCCGACCCCAGGACCCATATCTACATCTGCGGGCTGCGCGGGATGGAAATGGGGGTTGAGGACTCGTTCAAGAACATCGCCGAAAGCACCGGGATGCAATGGGAAGCCACGCGCGACGTGATGCGCGACGAAGGCCGCTATCATGTGGAGACCTACTGACCGTGCCCTATTTGCACGAGATCCGCGTGACCTGGGGCGACTGTGACCCGGCGAAGATCGTCTATACCGGGCGCATCCCGTGGTTCGCGCTGGATGCGATCAACGCCTGGTGGGAGCATCATCTGGGCGACGGCTGGTTCCAGATGGAACTGGACCGCAATGTCGGCACGCCCTTCGTGCACATGAGCCTGGATTTCCGCGCGCCGATCACCCCGCGCCACCGCCTGATTTGTGCGGTCGCACCGGTCAGGCTGGGGGACAGCTCGATCACCTTTCGCGTGGCCGGGCGGCAGGACGGGGTGTTGTGTTTCGAGGGGCGGTTCGTCTGCGTGTTCATCGTTGCCAGCGACTTCGTGAAACGATCGGCGCCGCCAGAGATCCGGGCGCTGATCGAACCGCTGCTGGAGCCCGCAGAAGAACGGCAGCAGAATAGTGCATGACCGCCGGGGATCGAGGCCGCAAATGGCCCTGCGCCCCTTGCCGCCCTTCCCCGCTTGGCCTAGAATTTTGCAGTATTGTTCCTAACCGAGCCGTGACATGTCCGAGATCACGAACTTTCGCGGCGAAACCGTTCAGGCGCAGGCCGAGCCAAGCGGCGATGACGCCGTCAAGGCGCTGATCGGGCGGGTCGGGGAGCGGGTGCGCAAGGCGCGCGAGCTGAAGGGCATTCCCCGGCGGGTTTTGTCCAAGGCCTCCGGCGTGTCGCCGCGCTATCTTGCCTTGCTCGAAGCGGGCGACGGGAACATCTCCATCGGGTTGTTGCAGCGCGTCGCCGAGGCGCTGGACCACCGCATCGAATGGCTGCTGGGCGAGGATGACCCCTGGACCTCGGACACGCTGCGCGTGGCGGAATTGTTTCGCAAGGCCGACGGCAAAACGCGCGCCAAGGTGTCGGATATCCTGGAGCCGCGCCTGGACCTGTCGGCGCGGCGCAACCGGATCGCCCTGATCGGCCTGCGCGGCGCGGGAAAATCGACGCTGGGCACTTTGGTCAGTGCCAAGCTGGGCATCCCGTTTGTCGAACTGAACCGCGAGATCGAGGATCACGCGGGCATGCCGGTGACCGAGGTGATGGCCTTTTACGGGCAGGAAGGCTATCGGCGGCTGGAAGCGCAGGCGCTGTCGCGCATCATCGCCACGCATGACAGCGTGATCCTGGCCGTCGCCGGGGGGATCGTGTCCGAACCCGAAGTGTTCAACTCCCTGCTGGGCAATTTCCATGCGATCTGGATCAAGGCATCGGCGGACGAGCACATGGAGCGGGTGCGCGAACAGGGCGACATGCGCCCCATGGCCGGCAATCCCGAGGCCATGGAACAGTTGAAATTCATCCTGACCAGTCGTGAAACGCTTTACGATCAGGCGCGCGCGAAACTGGACACCACGGGCCGTGACGTGGCGCAGTCGGCGCAGGATCTTGCCGCGTTGATCGCCCGGAACGGGTTTCTGGATTGACTAGGGCGCCGGTCTTGTGGCTCGGGGCCGTGCTGCCGGATCCGCAGGCGGCCCGCGCCCGTGCCGCGCACACGCGGACGGCGCTTCGCGCCAGCGCGGAAAATACCGGCTTTTCGCCCGGTGCCAGGGCTGTCGTTTCCGGCCAAAGCCCCCACGCGCTGGGTTGGGCCGTGGGTCTGGCGCGGGCGGGCCTTGATGTCGCGGTGATCGAGCCCGATCCGCATGACGCCCGACGCGCGGCCGATATTCTGGCGCGCGCCGTCGCGCTGGGACAGGCGCCGCCCGGGATTGTCCTGGACCGCGCGCCGGACAAGGCGCGGAATGCGGCGCTGGTGATCGATACCGCGCCCACGCCGATGAAAGCCCTTCGGCGCGCCTGTGCACCGGAAGCGCTCGTGCTGGTCGGTGCGACGGTCAACACAGGCCTGGCGCCGACCGCGCAGCAGGTGAGCATCGACACCGCGCAGCCGCCCCCGGCGCCCGGGCTGATCGAGCTGCGCACCCTGCCCGGCACCGACCCGCGTCTGTTGGACCGCGCCGCGGAATTGGCCGTCAGGCTGGGCGCGACGCCCCTGCGCACCCCGGGTTTCATCGGCGCGCCGCTGCGTGCGCGGCTGGAGGATGCGGCCGAGGCCCTGATCTTCGCGGGCTCCACCCCATGGGAGGTGGACGAAGCGCTGGAGCATGCCGGCTTCGCCCCCCGGCCCCTGCGCGGCGCAGGATCGGCGCGGGCTGGACCAGGCCTTCGCCCGTCATCGGCAGCAGGACGCCACCGGCAC
>CAJQNQ010000339.1 GCA_905479725.1 uncultured Paracoccaceae bacterium
TTTGCCCCTTTAGCGACGCTTGCGGTCGGCCTTCTTTCGGGCCTTGATGCGTTTGGCCTTGGTCGCCGCGCCCTTGCGCGACAGCGTATGGCCCGTGCGGCTGCCGGATTTGCCGCGCGGGGCGCGCGCCATGGGCTGGCCCTCGACCTCCAGCAATTCGGCCAGCAGGCCGCCGGTCATCGCCTCGGCCTCGGCCAGTTTGATGACCACGCGCTGCCCCAGCCCCAACACCCGGCCGGTCTGTTCGCCGGTCAGGGTCTGACTGTCCTGATCGTGGCGGAAATATTCGTTGCCCAACGAGCGGATCGGCACCAGCGCATCCGCACCGGTTTCATCCATCTTCACGAACAGACCGAACCGCGCCACACCGGCGATCCGACCGCCGAAACTGGCACCGATGCGATCGGCCATGAAAGCGGCCAGATAACGGTCGGTGGTGTCGCGCTCGGCGGCCATCGACCGGCGCTCGGTTTCCGAAATCTGTGTCGCGGTTTCGCGCAGGTTTTCGATATCCCAATCCGACAGCCCGTCGCGCGCCGGATCCGGCCCGAAGCGATGCGCGCTGATCAGGGCGCGGGGCACGATCAGATCGGCATAGCGCCGGATGGGCGAGGTGAAATGCGCGTAGTTGCGCAGCGCCAGACCGAAATGGCCGAAATTCTCGGACCCGTAATAGGCCTGCGTCATCGACCGCAGGGTCGCCATGTTGATGAGTTCGTCGAACTCGCCGCCCTCGGCCTGTTGCAGCAGCCGGTTCAGGTGGCGGGTCTGCAACACCTGCCCCTTGGCCAACACCAGCCCGGCACCCAGCGCGACCTCGCGCAGCGCGTCCAGCTTTTCGCGCGTCGGTTCTTCATGGACCCGGAACAACAGCGGTGTCTTGCGCTGAATCAACTCCTCGGCGGCGGCGACATTCGCCATCACCATGAATTCCTCGATCACCTTGTGGGCGTCCAGCCGGTCGCGGAACGCGACCGACGCCACCTTGCCGTCGTCGTTCAGCACGATCTTGCGCTCGGGCAGGTCCAGGTCCAGCGGCTGGCGGGCCTCGCGCGCGATCAGTGTGGCTTTCCACGCGGCGAACAGGTCGGTCAGCGCCCCGGCCAGCGGCAGCGCCGTCTCATCGGGCTGGCCGTCAAACCCCGCCTGCGCCTGTTCATAGCTCAATGAGGCGCGCGACCGCATCAACCCGCGCTGAAACTTGTGCGACATCTTGTTGCCCTGCGCGTCGAGCACCATGCGCACGGCCAGAACGGGGCGGTCCACGCCCTCGTGCAGCGAACACAGATCACCCGACAAGCGATCCGGCAGCATCGGCACCACGCGGTCGGGGAAATAACTGGAATTGCCGCGCTTGCGGGCCTCGCGGTCCAGCTCCGATCCGGGCGTGACATAGGCGGCGACATCGGCGATTGCCACCCAGACGATGAACCCGCCGGGATTTGCCGTGTCCGGGTCGCGCATCGCGAAAACCGCGTCGTCATGGTCGCGCGCGTCGGACGGATCAATGGTGATCAGGTCCAGATCGCGCAGGTCCGCGCGCCCCTCCTGCCCCACCTCTCTTGCCGCTTCGGCCTCGGCCAGAACCGCGTCGGGGAAGCGATCGGGGATCCCGTGCTGGTGGATCGCAATCAGCGACACGGCGCGCGGCGCGCCGGGGTCGCCCAGACGCTGCGTGATCCGCGCGCGCGGCAAGCCCAGGCGCGACGAGGCGGTCTGCTCGGCCTCGACAAGTTCGCCGTCGCGGGCGCCCTTCGCATCGGCGGCGGGCACCAGCCATTCCATGTCGGCGCCCTTGTCGATGGGCAGAATGCGCCCGCCCTCGGACCCGGCGCGATAGATGCCCAGAACCGTGCGCGGCCCGCTTTGCAGAACCCGGATCGGATGCGCCAGATACCCGTCCTCACCGGCCGGCGACAGTTTGGCCAGCACCCGGTCGCCCTTGCCCAGCGCGGGTTGCCCGGCGCGCTCGATCACCTGGATGCGGGGCGCGGGTTCACGCCGCTCCCAACTTGCGGGTTCCGCCAGAACGTCGCCTTCGGCATCTGGCCCCGTGACGCGCAGAACCGTCACCGGCGGCAGATCCGCGCCGCCGTCAGCGCGCCGCTTGCGCCTTGTATAGCTGCCTTCGGCCTCCATCTCGCGCAGCAAACGCTTGAGGTCTACCTTCTCGGCGCCACCGCGAATGCCGAAAGCGCGGCCGATGTCGCGCAACGTGGGGGTGTCGGATTGCTCGGACAACCAGGCGGCCAGTTCTGATTTTGACGGTATCTGCTTCATGCATCGCCGCTACCACGCCACGGCCGCAAGGTCACCCGCAAAGACGGCCCCAGGGCAGGCCGAGATGGCCGCCGTGACCCTGCGCCCGTGACCCTGCGTCCGTGACATTTGGGCGGCTTTGAGATTGCGCCACGGCGCGTTATACCGCGTTCAGCAACCAGAAAGGACTTCTCATGGACGAGATCGTCATCCTCAGCGGCGCGCGCACCGCCATCGGCACCTTTGGCGGCAGCCTGGCCAACACGCCGCTTTCCGACATTGCGACCCATGTCACCAGGGCCGCACTGGACCGTGCCGGGGTCGAACCCGGTCAGATCGGCACGGTGGTCTTTGGCCATGTCATCAACACCGAGCCGCGCGACGCCTATCTGTCGCGCGTCGCCGCGATGCAGGCGGGGATCCCGGACAGCGCCCCGGCGATGAACGTGAACCGGCTGTGCGGATCGGGTGCGCAGGCCATTGTGTCGGCGGTGCAATCGCTGGCGCTGGGCGATGCCGATTTCGCCGTTGCCGGCGGCGCCGAGGGCATGAGCCGCGCGCCCTATGCGCTGCCCGCCGCGCGCTGGGGCCAGAAGATGGGCGATGTGAATGTGCAGGACATGATGCTGGGCGCGCTGACCTGCCCGTTCGGCACCGGCCATATGGGCGTCACGGCGGAAAACGTCGCGCGCGAACATACCATCACCCGCGAGGCGCAGGATGCCTTCGCGCTGGAAAGCCAGACCCGCGCCGCACGGGCCATCGCCGAGGGGCGCTTTGTCGACCAGATCGCCCCGTTCATGCTGAAATCCCGCAAGGGCGAGGTGGCTTTCGACACCGACGAGCACCCCAAGGCGACCACGCCGGAAGGTCTGGCCAAACTGCGCCCGGCCTTCGAGAAGGACGGCACGGTAACCGCCGGCAACGCCAGCGGCATCAATGACGGCGCCTCCGCGCTGGTTCTGGCGCGCGCCGAGGCCGCGCTGTCCGCCGGTCTGACGCCGCGCGCCCGTGTGCTGGGCTATGCCATCGCCGGGGTGCGCCCCGAGGTGATGGGCATCGGCCCGATCCCCGCCGTCGAAATGCTGTGCCGCCGGATCGGCAAGGCCGTGGGTGATTTCGACGTCATCGAATCCAACGAGGCCTTTGCCGCGCAGGCGCTGGCGGTTTCGGCCGCGCTGGGGCTGGAACCGGCCAGGGTGAACCCCAATGGCGGGGCCATCGCGCTGGGTCATCCGGTTGGCGCGACCGGCGCGATCCTGACCGTCAAGGCGCTTTATGAACTGGAGCGGACCGGCGGCACATTGGGCCTGATCACCATGTGCATCGGCGGCGGCCAGGGCATCGCGCTGGCGATCGAGCGCCTTTAGGGCCGGGAATCCCGGCCCGGTTAAGCCGGTATTCACCCATCGCGGCGATCTTCAACGGACCGGCCCTGTTTTTTGCCGGTCCGTTTTGATTCTGGGATCCCGCGTTCATGACGATGTTCGACAAGCTGACGGCAGAGCGCAGGGCGCGGCTGATCGCCGAACGTCAGCTGGATCACCGAACGCGCGAGTTGGACAAGACGCTGGGCCTGCTGGACGCCGCGCGCCAGGAATTGCGTCACCTGCGCAGCCGGGGCCATTCAACCCCACAGGAAATCGAAGACCGCGCCGCGGCGGCGCTGACGGTTCAGACCCGCGCCCTGCAAGACGCGGAAATCGCGCAGCAGGAAGCGGTGATGGCCGAACGGCGGCTGTGGGATTCGATCAATACCGTTCGGGACGGATTCGCGGTCTTCAACCGCAGCCAGGAAATGATAATCGCCAATCAGGCCTATCTGGGCGTGTTTTCCGGCTACCCGGAAGTGCAGCCCGGCATTTCCTATCGGCGATTGCTGGAAATCCTGGCGCTGGACGGGCGCGTGCTGCTCAACGGCGCCAATCCGGCCGAGTGGATCGAAGCGATGATCGCGCGGTGGCAGGAGGACAAGATCGACCCGCTGGTCCTGTCCTTCGCCCGGGGCGACACCGCCCGCGTCTATGACCGGCGGGCGCGCGGCGGCGATATCGTCAGCCTGGTGCGTGACATCACCGAGGCCGAGCGGCACGCCGCCGAACTGGACGAAGCGCGGCGTCACGCCGAAGCCGCAAATCGCGCGAAATCGGCCTTCCTGGCCAACATGAGCCACGAAATCCGCACGCCGATGAACGGGGTTGTCGGGATGTCCGAACTGTTGTGCGACACCACGCTCAGCGACGAGCAGCGCCTCTATGCCGAGACCATCCGGTCCTCTGGCGAGGCCTTGCTGGGCATCATCAATGACGTGCTCGACTTCTCGAAGATCGAAGCCGACAAGCTGACCCTGCACCCCGAACCCTTCGATCTGGAACGCTGCATCCACGAGGTTCTGATCCTGCTGCAAGCCGGGGCGCGTGGGCGGTCCATCGACCTGCTGATGGATTATGATCTGTTCCTGCCCACCCGGTTCCTGGCCGATCCCGGGCGGATGCGGCAGGTGATGACCAATCTGATCGGCAACGCGGTGAAATTCACCCAGAACGGGCATGTGCTGATCCGCGTCGTCGGGATCGAGGACAAGGAGGATCGACACCAGCTCAACATCACGGTTGAAGACACCGGCATCGGCATCGCGTCCGAGGATATCGAAGGCATCTTCGGCGAATTTGCCCAGGTTGAAGATCAAAGCAACCGGAAGTTCGAAGGCACCGGGCTGGGCCTGGCCATCACGCGCCGCCTGATCGAACTGATGGGGGGGCAGATCTGGGTCGAAAGCGAATTGGGCAAGGGCTCGTGCTTCGGGTTTTCGCTGACGCTTCCCCTGGCCGAGGAGTCGCCAACCATGCCCGCCGAACCGATTCGGCTGGAGCGGGTGCTTGTCGCCGACGATCACCTCATCAATCGCACGATCCTGGAACGCCAACTCGCGGCGCAGGGCCTGGAGGTCACGCTTTGCGCGTCCGGACCGGAAGCCCTGGCGCTGTTGCAAAACTCCAGTGACGGCGGGTTCGATCTGTTGATTACCGACCATGAAATGCCGGGCATGGACGGTCTGGCGCTGACGCAAAAACTGCGGGAAACCGGCCACACCCTGCCGGTCCTGATGCTCTCATCCAGCCCGGCGGTTCTGGACGATCACCCGGCCCTGCCCGAATTGCGGGCCATCTTGCAAAAGCCCTTGCTGCGCCATGATCTGGTTCGCCATCTGCAACTGATCTCGAACCCTCAACAGCAACCGGTGGACGCACCCGAACCTCGCAACCCCGTAGCCGTTCTTCCCGCCCAAGGCCGCACGATGCGCATCCTGTGCGCCGAGGACAACAAGACAAACCGCCTTGTCTTTTCCAAGATGGTCAGCGGCCTGGCCATTGACCTGACCTTCGCCGAGGACGGGCGCGCCGCGGTCGCGGCCTTCAAATCCACCAGACCCGACCTGATCTTTATGGATATCTCCATGCCTGACATGGACGGCCGCGAGGCCACCCGCGCCATCCGGCAGCTTCCGGGCGGCGCGCAGGTGCCGGTGGTCGCGCTCACGGCCCACGCCATGCAGGGCGACAAGGAGGAAATTCTGGCCGCCGGGCTGGACCATGTCCTGACCAAGCCGCTGAAGAAGCCGCTGCTGGTCGAAATGATAACCCGGTTTTGCCCCGCCGATGCAAACCCGGTCGATCCGGGGCTGCAACAGACCGGTTAGGTGCGCGGACTCTTGCCCTTGGGCATCTGGCCCATTACCTGAGGTGTCAGAACAAAGACCCCTGACCGCCAACACCCGGAGGCCCCATGCTGTCGATCCTTCAGATCCTCTTTGCCATACTCGATATCATCTGGTGGATCGTCATCGCTCATATCATCCTGTCGTGGCTGATCAACTTCCAGGTGCTGAACCTGCGCCAGCCGCTTGTTGGCGCGATCTGGGACGGGCTGAACCGGTTGCTGGACCCGCTCTATTCGCGGATCCGGTCGTTCCTGCCCAACATGGGCGGGCTTGACCTGGCGCCGCTGGTCGTTCTGGTGGCGATCTACGCGCTGCGGGTGGTCGTTATCAACAATATCTCGTCCTTCTATTGACCCGGTGACCGCCGCCGCGCCCCTGACAACGGACCCGGCTGACCTGCTGCACCGGGTGTTCGGCTTCGGACAGTTCCGCCCGGGTCAGGAGGAAATCGTGCGCGCGGTCATCGGCGGGCAGGACGTGCTGGCGATCATGCCCACGGGCGGCGGCAAATCGCTGTGCTACCAGTTGCCGGCGCTGGCGCGCAGCGGGCTGACCGTCGTCATCTCGCCACTGATCGCGCTGATGCGCGACCAGGTCGGCGCCATGCAGCAGGCGGGCGTTCCGGCGGCTTCGCTGACCTCGGGCAATACGCCCGAGGAAAACGATATCGTGTTCGACGCGCTGAGCGACCAGCGGCTGAAGCTGCTGTATATCGCGCCCGAGCGTCTGGCTTCCGGCGCCACGACCGGGCTGCTGCGCCGCGCCGGATGCAGCATGATCGCCGTCGATGAAGCCCATTGCGTCAGCCAATGGGGCCATGATTTTCGCCCCGATTACCTGCGCATCGGTGAATTGCGGCAGGCGCTGGACGTGCCGCTGGCGGCCTTCACCGCCACCGCCGACGCGGCCACGCGCACGGAGATCGTTCAACGCCTGTTCGATGGGCGCGAACCGGCCAGTTTTCTGCGCGGCTTCGATCGGCCCAATATCCGGCTGGCCTTTGCCGTCAAGGACAGCCCGCGCAAACAGATCATGGCCTTCGCCGCCGCCCGGCGGGGGCAATCGGGGATCGTCTATTGCGCCACGCGCGCGCGCACCGAAACGCTGGCCAGGGCGTTGGCCGATGCGGGGCACCCGGCCAGGGCCTATCACGGCGGGCTGGAAGATTGGGAACGCCGCACCGTCGAAGGGCTGTTTCAGACCGAGGACGGGCTGATCGTCTGCGCCACGGTCGCCTTCGGCATGGGGGTCGACAAGCCGGATGTGCGCTGGGTCGCCCATGCCGATCTGCCCAAATCCATCGAAGCCTATTATCAGGAAATCGGCCGCGCCGGGCGCGACGGCCTACCGGCCGATACGCTGACCCTGTTCGGCCCCGATGACATCCGCCTGCGCCGCGCCCAGATCGACGAATCCAATGCGCCCGCCGACCGGCGCGAGGCCGATCACGGGCGGTTGAATGCGCTTCTGGGCCTGGCCGAGGCCCCCACCTGCCGCCGCCGCATGTTGCTGGCGTATTTCGGGGAGATCTCGGATCCCTGCGGCAATTGCGATCTGTGCGAGACCCCGGCCAGGCTGTTCGACGCGACGGAACCCGTGCGCAAGGCGCTGTCGGCGATGCTGCGCACCGGCGAAAGCTTCGGCACCAACCATCTGATCGACATCCTGACCGGCAACCCCACCGACAAGGTGCGCCAACGCGGCCACGATCTTTTGCCAACCTTCGCGGTTGGTCAGAACCTGAAGCGCCCGGCCTGGCAGGCGGTGTTCCGGCAGATGATGGGCCGTGATCTGGTGCGCCCGGACAGGGATCGCTATGGCGCGCTGCGCATGACCGAGGCCGCACGCCCCATTCTGCGCGGCGAGGCGAGCATCGATTTTCGCGCCGACAGCGTCGAACGGGCCACCAGCCGGCCCGAGCCGCGCGCCCTGGTATCGGACGATGACGCGCCGATGCTGGCCGCGCTGAAGGCCCATCGCCGTGAACTGGCGCAGGCCGCCAAGGTGCCGCCCTATGTTATCTTCAACGACCGCTCGTTGATCGAGATGGCCGAGCGCCGCCCCACCTCGCTGGACGATTTCGCCACCATCACCGGCGTTGGCGCGACCAAGCTGGAGCGTTTCGGCCCCAGCTTTCTGGCGGTGATCACCGGGCAGGAAGAACCGGCCGCGCATCCGGCGCGCATCAAGCTGGCCGCGTCCGGGCATGGCACGCTGTATGAGCGGCTACACGCGGCCGAGCAGGAGCTGACGCGCGGACCCGATGGCGCGCAAAAGCCGCTATCGCTGACCACGACCCAGCGTGCGCGCCTGGTCAGCCAGCGCCCGAAGGACGCCCAAGCCATGACGCGGCTGATCGGCAACAGGGCGACAGAGCGGTTCGGCGCGGCGTTTCTGGAGATCCTGTCCGAACGCTGATTTCAGACGCCCAGTGGCGCCATGAACACGAACACCAGCACGGCCGCGTAAAACACGAAGCTGGCGGACAGCACGAAGACATGCCAGATCGTGTAATGATAGGGCAGGCGGCGCCACAGGTAGAACACCACGCCCAGTGTATACAGCGCCCCGCCTGTGATCATCAGCACCAGAACCGGTGTCGGCATCGCGGCGAACAGGCCCCGACCAGCGATCAATCCGGCCCAGCCCATGCCCATGTAAAGCGCCAGCGCAATCCATTTGAACCGCTCGGGCGACACCACTTTCAGCGCGATACCGGCCAGCGCCGCCCCCCAGACGCCCAGAGTCAGCGCGAATCCATGGCCCGACAACAGGGTAAAGGGCGTATAGGTGCCCGCGATCTTCACGTAGATCGCCGAATGATCCAGCCGCCGCAGCAGCCATTCCCTGGCGGCGCCGAAGCCCGAGCTTTCAGCGATATTGTAAAGTGCCGAAAACAGGATCATCGCCAGCAAGGCGGCCCCGTAGATGGACACCCCGACGATGGACGCGGCATCGCCCCGATAGAGCGCGGTCAGCACGATCAGCACCGGCACGGCCATCAGCACCAGCGTCAGCCCGGTGACATGCACCACCGCATCCGAGATTTTCTCGGCGCGGGTATAGGCGGGTCTGGGCAGATCGGACATGGCGCCCCCTGGTCTGAGCCAGGTTCAGGCTACGCCCGCAAGTGTAAACGGGCAATGTTGTCGCGGGGGAAGCCCGGCGACAAACCGCTCACAAATTGTGTTGAATTGTCTGCTTTCGTGACGTGACGACCCGGTTGACGCCGCCGGCGGCGGCGGGTCAACAGGCAAAAAGCCAAAGGAGTCATCGGTGTATCCCGTTATCAGGCTGATCAAGGAACGCTTCAGGGTTCGTGGCGCGGCGCTGGCACTGGCGGACACGCATGTGTCGCGGCATATCTGCTGGCCCTGGGATCTGGACCCGTGGATGGAACTCAACAACGGGCGCACACTGACGCTGTATGACCTGGGCCGCCTGCCGATGATGATCCGTCTGGGCTTCATTTCGGCGCTGGCATCGCGCGGTTGGGGCTTGACCGTGGCGGGGGCCAGCGTGCGCTATCGCCGCCGCATCCGCCCCTTTCACCGGTTCGAGACGCGCAGCCGGGTTCTGGGCTGGGACCAGCGATTCCTCTATGTCGAGCAATCCATGTGGCGGCGCGGCGAGGCGCTGAACCATATCCTGGTGCGGCTGGCGGCGACCGATCAGGGCGGCATCCTGACCCCGAAAAAGCTGATCGCCGCCGCCGGGCACAAGGAACCGTGCAGCCCTGCGCTGCCGGACTGGGTCGCCGCGTGGGTCGAGGCCGATGGCAAACGCCCCTGGCCACCGATGGCCGGCTAAACACCAGTCGGCGGATAACCGCATCGGCAACCGAATGGTCGCGCGTTCAGCGGCATGGCACACCTGCCGCGCCTCTGCCCTGGTCGTTGCCGCAGACGCGCCACGGTCAGTTTCAGGCGCTCGCGAAGACACTGCGCGTGCAATTCGGTCTTTTCTTTTCCGCGCCCGCCCGTATAGTCGCGCCCATGGAACGCCAACACACCCAGTTTGATGCCCTGATCCTGCCGGTTGCGACCGGATCGGATGCGTCGCTGCGTGGCCTTCTGCTCCTTAGCGGCCTCTGAGCGTGCCTGATGGCGCGACCGCTCAGAGGTAAGTCGCGCCGGTGCCCTGACACGCGGGCGCATCCGCCAAGGACGTAACCGAACCACGAGACATGACATGACCGACAAGACCGAACAGGACCACGTTCTGATTTTCGACACGACGCTGCGCGATGGCGAGCAATCCCCAGGCGCAACGATGAGCCATGAGGAAAAGCTGGAGATCGCGGCGCTGCTGGATGAAATGGGTGTCGATATCATCGAGGCCGGGTTTCCGATCGCCTCGGAAGGGGACTTTCACGCCGTTTCGGAAATCGCGCGCAACAGCAAGAACTCGGTGATCTGTGGGCTGGCGCGGGCCAGCACCAATGATATCGAGCGCTGCTGGGAGGCCGTGAAACATGCGGCACAACCGCGCATTCACACCTTCATCGGCACCTCACCCCTGCACCGCGACATCACGGCGCTGACCCAGGACGAAATGGTCGAAAAGATCCACGCCACGGTCAGCCACGCGCGCAACCTGTGCGACAACGTGCAATGGTCGCCGATGGACGCCACCCGGACGGAACATGACTACCTGTGCCGGGTCGTGGAAACGGCGATCAAGGCCGGCGCCAGCACCATCAACATCCCCGATACTGTGGGCTACACCGCGCCGCGCGAATCCGCCGATCTGATCCGCATGCTGCGGGAACGGGTGCCGGGTGCCGATGAGATCATCTTCGCCACGCATTGCCATAACGACCTGGGCATGGCCACGGCCAACGCGCTGGCGGCGGTCGAGGCGGGCGCGCGGCAAATCGAATGCACGATCAACGGGCTGGGGGAACGTGCGGGCAACACGGCGCTGGAAGAGGTGGTGATGGCGCTGCGGGTGCGCAACGATATCATGCCGTTCCAGACCGGGATCGACAGCACCAAGATCATGCATCTCAGCCGCCGGGTCAGTCAGGTTTCGGGCTTTGCGGTGCAGTTCAACAAGGCCGTGGTGGGCAAGAACGCGTTTCTGCACGAAAGCGGCATCCATCAGGACGGCGTGCTGAAGAATGTCCAGACGTTTGAAATCATGCGCCCCGAGGATATCGGCCTGAACGCCAAGAACATCGCGCTGGGCAAGCATTCGGGCCGCGCCGCGCTGCGCGCCAAGATGGGCGAGCTGGGGTATGAACTGGGGGACAACCAGCTCAAGGATGTGTTCGTGCGCTTCAAGGCGCTGGCCGACCGCAAGAAGGAAGTCTATGACGACGACCTGATCGCGCTGATGGCCGACAGCGCCGCGCAGACCGTGGACGACTATCTTCAGGTCCGCAAGCTGCGCGTCGTATGCGGCACCGAAGGCCCGCAGGAAGCCGAACTGACGCTGGCCATTGGCGGCGAGGAGAGGTTCGTCGATGCCACCGGTGACGGCCCGGTCGATGCCGTATTCAATGCCATCAAGATGTTGTATCCGCATGGCGCGAAACTGGATCTGTATCAGGTGCAGGCGGTGACCGAAGGCACCGACGCCCAGGCCACGGTATCCGTGCGTCTGAGCATGGAAGGGCGGATCTTCACCGGGCAGTCGGCCGATACCGACACGGTTGTCGCCTCGGCCAGGGCCTATGTGAATGCGCTGAACCGTTTGCACGCGGGTCAGGGGCGCACCAGCAATTCGGCCTTGATGCAATCGGCCACCTAAGCAACAGGCAGGGGGCCACTGGCCCCCTCTTGGCTGCGCCAATTCACCCCCGGAGTATTTTCGGCAAGATGAAGAGGCGCCGGATTGGTGTTATGACCCGAACGTGACGCGGTGTTGGGCAGATATGCGCCGATCCGGGCGGTGACGGCCCTTTACGCCCATGGTCACACGGGCCTATAAGGGCGCCCAAAGCCCCCGCCTTGTGCGGGGGTGCTTCATGCATCTTTTCGGAAAGCGCGTTATGGTTGGAATCACTGGCCTGTTTTCGTCCGATATGGCGATCGATCTGGGCACGGCGAACACGCTGGTTTACGTCAAAGGGCGCGGGATCATCCTGAATGAACCCTCGGTCGTGGCCTATCACGTCAAGGACGGGCACAAGCAGGTGCTGGCCGTCGGCGAGGACGCCAAGCTGATGCTGGGCCGCACCCCCGGCAGCATCGAGGCCATTCGCCCGATGCGCGACGGCGTGATCGCCGATTTCGACGTGGCGGAAGAAATGATCAAGCATTTCATCCGCAAGGTGCATCGGCGTTCGACCTTCTCGAAGCCGAAGATCATCGTCTGCGTGCCCTACGGGGCGACGCCGGTCGAAAAGCGCGCCATCCGCCAGTCCGTGTTGTCGGCGGGCGCGCGCCGCGCCGGGCTGATCGCAGAACCGATCGCCGCGGCGATCGGTGCCGGGATGCCGATCACCGATCCGACCGGCAGCATGGTTGTCGATATCGGCGGCGGGACCACCGAGGTGGCGGTGCTGTCGCTGGGCGACATCGTCTACGCCCGTTCGGTGCGCGTCGGCGGCGACCGCATGGACGAGGCGATCATCAGCTATCTGCGCCGCCACCAGAACCTGCTGATCGGCGAATCCACGGCGGAACGGATCAAGACCACCATCGGCACCGCCCGGATGCCCGATGACGGGCGCGGCAAGGTGTTGCAGATCCGCGGCCGCGACCTGTTGAACGGCGTTCCCAAGGAAATCGAGATCACCCAGGGCCAGGTGGCCGAGGCGCTGTCGGAAACCGTGCAGACCATCTGCGAGGCGGTGATGATCGCGCTGGAAATCACTCCGCCCGATCTGGCCGCCGATATCGTTGACCGGGGCGTCATGCTGACCGGCGGCGGCGCGCTGCTGGGAGACCTGGACCTGGCCTTGCGCGAGCAGACGGGGCTGATCATCACCGTGGCGGACCAGTCGTTGAACTGCGTTGCGCTGGGCACCGGCAAGGCGCTGGAATACGAAAAGCAACTGCGTCACGCCATCGATTACGATAGCTGACCGAGAGGTCCGCCAGCTAGGATCGACATGGCATCAGATCGCTCAACCGAAGCTGATTTTGTCCGGCCCGTCCGCCGCCTTTTGCTCGGTGTGCTGGCGGTCGTGTTGCTGGCCATCTTCCTGGTCTGGCGCATCGACAGCCCGCGTATCGAGCGGTTTCGCGCCGCGGTGATCGACACGGTGGTGCCAAACATGGACTGGGCCATGGCACCGGTGACCCGCGTGTCGCGCATGTTCGAGGATTTCCGCAGCTACGCCCGGATCTACGAGCAGAACCAGGAATTGCGGCGCGAATTGCAGCAGATGCGCGCCTGGCGCGAAGCCGCGCTGCAACTGGAGCAACGCAACGCGCAACTGCTGGACATCGCTCAGGTGAGGCTGGATCCGCAACTGACCTATGTCACTGGCGTGGTGATGGCCGATAGCGGCTCGCCCTATCGCCAGTCGGTGTTGCTCAATGTCGGCGCCCGCGACGGGATCGTGGATGGCTGGGCGGTGATGGACGGACTGGGCCTGGCCGGGCGCATCGCCGGGGTTGGCGCGCGGTCGGCGCGGGTGATCCTGCTGACCGATTCCAACAGTCGCGTGCCGGTGATGGTGCAACCCTCGGGGCAGCGAGCCTTGCTCAGCGGGGACAACAGTCCCGCTCCGGCCATGCAATTCATCGAAAGCCCTGATGGGCTGCGACCGGGCGACCGCGTGGTCAGCGCCTCGGATGGCGGGGTCTTTCCGACCGGGCTGCTGGTCGGCGAGGTCGTGCAGGGCAGCGACGGTCGTTTGCGGGTCCGGCTGGCCGCCGATTACGAGCGGCTCGATTTCCTGCGGGTTCTGCGCTCGCGGCCCGCCGAGCGGATCGAGGATTCCGGCAGGCTTTTACGCCCGCTCGATGAAACCGGCCTGCCGCTGAACCCCGAGACCGGCCTGCCCTACGGCGCCGAAGTCGCGACCGGACAACCCGGGGACGCCCCGGTTGAAACGCCCGACGCATCTGCCGGGATCGCGAATGAGTGACCTGTGGCGGCTTCGGACACTGGGGTATCTGGGCCTGTGGCTGCTGATCGCAGCCACGCTGATCCTGGCCCGCCTGTTGCCACTGCCGGTGCCTGCCGATGCCTGGCCACGCCCGGACCTGCTGCTGCCGCTGACCCTGGCCTGGGTGCTGCGCCGACCGTCACACCTGCCGGCGCTGGCGATTGGGCTGATGTTCCTGGCCGAGGATCTGTTCGTGATGCGCCCGCCGGGGCTATGGGCGCTGATCGTGCTGGCCGGAACCGAATTCCTGCGCCGGCGCCAGTCGGCGGTCCGCGAGATGCATATCGCGCTGGAATGGGGCATGGTTTCAGCCGTCATGCTGGTGATGTATCTGGCCAATCGCATCGGTCTTGCGATTGTGATGACGCCGCGTGAGCCCTTGGACTTGAGCCTGACCAGACTTATCTTCACAATACTGATCTATCCGCTGGTGGTGCTGGTGTTGCAGTCGGTGATCCGGGTGCGAAAACCCGCCACGGGCGAAGTGGATGAACTGGGTCGAAAGCTATGAAGCGCCCACCGAAGGACTCCGAAGAAAACGGGCGCATGATTACGCGCCGTGCCGCGCTTCTGGGCGGGGTGCAGCTTGCCTTTGCTGGCGTTCTGGTCTTGCGCATGAAGTCGCTGCAACTGGGACAGGCGGATGAATTCCGTCTGCTGGCCGAGGAAAACCGCATCAACATCCGCTTGCTGGCGCCGTCGCGCGGGCTGATCCAGGATCGAAACGGCACGCTTTTGGCGGCGAATGCGCAGAACTACCGGATCGTCCTGGTGCGCGAGGACGCGGGTGATCCGCGCGCCGCGCTCGATCGTCTGGCGCAACTGATCCCCCTGCCCGAGGCCGATATCGCGCGCGCCGAGCGCGAAA